>JAHDHT010000056.1:18115-19748 GCA_020631175.1 Chitinophagales bacterium | reverse complement strand
TAAATTTCAAGTATTTCATTTTTGCGATTGTTTAAAATACTTGCATTCATATTTTTTGAACGGCTGAAATAAGCTATTTGATCTTCAGATATATAAATTGAACCTTCATTCGATTTAGTATTTATTTCTCCTGATAGCTTTTCTTTTTTTACATAATTACCTCTGCTGCCTCTTTTAGCTTCGTAAATATCAATATTTGATATTAATCCACCCAAACCACTTGCTATACTATTAGGGCTGTTTTTTTTGAAAGAGAAGTAAATCTTTTCTCCATACATAAAAGGTCCAAATTCTGAGTTTTCAGAATTAAATGGAGGTAATTGAACACTTATGTTTTGATTACTTTTAGAAAGAGATTTTATTTTATTGATATGTTTAGCCTGATAGGTCCCGGCTTTTTGCGTTTTACCATATTCCAAATACCATTTCTTCGCTTGCTCCCATTTTTGATTGTATTGCAAAATTTGGGCATAATATAACTTGTCAATATTCTGCACCTTATTCGATTGCATGATTCTGTCGAACCAGTATAAGGCTTCATCATATTTTTTTAACAATCTGTACGATTGTGCAATGTTATACTTTGCTTCGAAAATATTGTCTTGGGTTAATACATCTTCATAAAGCTCAATCGCTTTTTCATATTGGCGATTTTCAAAAAATTTATTGGCCTTACTTAAGCTTGTATTTTGGGCATTAAGATGAACGAAAGTAAAACCAAAAAATATTAAGATCAATAAATGTTTGCTTCTCATATCTCTTTAATCTTTAACATTCAAAATAATTATTAATTAAGAAGAGCAAATTCTCTTCCAAACTATGCTTCCTCTAAAAATGGGTATTTATAACTAGTAGGGGGATTAAAGGTTTCTTTTATCGTACGTGGACTTACCCATCTTAATAAATTCAACTTTGAACCCGCCTTGTCGTTTGTTCCGGATTTTCTTGAGCCACCAAATGGTTGTTGACCTACTACAGCACCGGTTGGTTTATCGTTGATATAAAAATTACCTGCTGCATGTCTTAAGGCCTTAAATGCAGTTTCAACAGCAGCACGATCCTGACTTATGATACTTCCGGTTAAGGCATATTCTGACGTTTCATCGACCACTTTTAAAATCGATTCAAATTCATCGTCAGCATAGACATAGATACTTAAAACAGGTCCGAAAATCTCTTCACACATTGTTTTAAACTTCGGGTCTTTGGCTTGTATTAAAGTCGGTTCAATAAAATAACCTTTTGATTTATCGTAATTTCCTCCAAATACTATTTCAGCATTATCGTCGGCTTTTGCATGGTCGATATAAGAAGCAATTTTATCGAATGACTTTTCATCGATTACTGCATTAATAAAATTACTGAAGTCTTCAGGACTGCCCATTTTGAATTCAGCAGCATCATGCTTCATTTTCTCTTTTAAATCAGCCCACATACTTTCCGGAACATATGCCCTTGAAGCCGCTGAACATTTTTGTCCCTGAAATTCAAAAGCTCCCCTTAATAGTGCCGTTGCAACTACATTTACCTCAGCACTCGGGTGAGCTACTACAAAATCTTTCCCCCCGGTTTCACCAACTATTCGCGGATATGTTTTATATGTTTCAAGATTTTCACCGATGGTTCTCCAAAG
>JAHDHT010000056.1:15166-18015 GCA_020631175.1 Chitinophagales bacterium | reverse complement strand
GGTGTTATGGCAAAAACAAATCCTTCCAAAGCTCTGTACTCTAAACGATTCCAGACTCCCGGCGAAGAATAGGGTTGATCCTCATAAATTTCCGTCATGTATTCCACATTAAATCTTAGAAAATCAATTAACTCACATGCTGAATCAATTTCTGCCTGATAGATATTTTTACTTTGGCAAAGCATTGTTGCTCCGTTCAAAATGGGTCTCCACGGACCGGCCAAAAGGTCAGCAGCTTTTAAAAAGATAGCCGCACGATCTTGCCATGGCATATTTTCCCAACTTTCTTTGGCTGCTAAAGCTGCATCGATCGCATCTTGTACATGCTCTTTTGTACCATAATGATATTTCCCAAGCGAGTGCTGATGATCGAATGGCGGATTAATCGGTCTTAAATCACCGGTGGTTACTTCTTTTCCCCCGATATACATTGGGATTTCTACCTCCCGGTTCTTCATTTCTGCAAACACAGATTTTTGAAGTTCTCGTTCGGGAGATCCCGGGGCATAACTTAATACCGGTTCATTAACAGCAGGTGGGATTTGAAAAATAGCGTTGGCCATATCTTGTCTTAATTTTTAGAGCGCAAAAATAAGAAATTTCAATGCCTTTATTAGCCTTAATCGGGGTCGGATATTGTTTACGGAGTATTTAACGTTTTTTATACTGTCTAATATATTGGTTAGTAAACCCTTAAGAAGTCAATAATCCATATGTTTTTGCGCTTCGGTATACTTAGTTTTATGAGCTATAATGAATGCACTAAAGGAGAATAGTAAGTTGAGGAAAAAGAATACGAAATCGAAATCCGGTCAACGCGCCAAATCAAAATCGAGGAAAAAGAAATCGGTTCCGTTTTGGAAAGACAGCCGATTTCCGACTGTGATAGCACTATGTCTGATTCTAATTGCGACTTACCTGTTTATTGCTTTCATTTCTTACATGAGTACCTGGCAGTATGATCAGGATAAGATTATGAATATGTCTTGGCTGGAGGTACTTTCATCTAATGTAGCTCTTGAAAATACCTTGGGTCGATTCGGGGGATTAATTGCACATCAGTTTATTTATCAATGGTTTGGGCTGGCTTCATTTGTTGTGCCTTTCCTGATGGTTCTTGCAGCATTAAATTTGTTAATCAAGAACATTGCAATCAACTGGATGAAATGGTCTCGATATTTACTATTTGGGATGGTTTGGGCTTCTGTATTTCTTGCCTTTTGGTTCAGAAATGAATTATTCTCTTATGGAGGCGGATTTGGGAATTCGATTTACAAATGGCTTGAGGCTTTTATAGGTAATGCAGGAACCATTACTCTTTTGATTTTTCTTTTACTGCTAGCTGCTTTTATAACCTGGGAGTTCGAATTTAATATCCCAAGAATGCAAAAACTCAAAATGGCATGGCCGGATAAGCTGAAAGCTAAATATGCTGAAATGAAGCAGCATGCTAAATTGAGAAATGAAGAAAAGTTAAATAAAAAATCTTCTGAGGTAACCTTAAAGCCTACCTTTTCTAAAAATGTAAAGGTAGCAGATAAAGAAACGGCTCTTGATCTTGAGTTGAATCTTGATGGTTCAGGAACGCAAGTAGTGGAAAATGAAATTATTGAAGCTCCGGTAATTAAGGAGATAGTTAAAGATGAACCTGCGTTAACTTTGGAAGAAGAGGTTGATGTTAAAGTAGTTAAAAAGAAAGAGCCGGTAAATCCGGAAGAATTAGATCTTGATGTTGCTGCAAAAGTTGAAGAAAAAGAAGCTACTCATTTCACGGTCGATACTCTATATGACCCTAAATTGGATTTAGGTGATTATAAATATCCTTCATTGGATTTATTAGAAGAGCATGGCGGAGATGAAATCTCCATTAACAAGGAAGAATTAAATATGTACAAGGATCAGATTATTGAGACCTTGTTGAATTATAAAATCTCTATTACAAAAATAAAAGCAACGGTAGGCCCGACGGTTACTCTTTATGAAATTGTTCCTGCTGCCGGGGTTAAGATTTCAAAAATCAGAAATCTGGAAGATGATATCGCATTGAGTTTAGCCGCTTTAGGAATAAGAATCATAGCGCCAATGCCGGGCAAAGGAACCATTGGAATTGAAGTTCCAAACAAAACCAAACAAACAGTTTCGATGCTTTCTGTAATATCAAGCGAAAAATTTCAGCACTCGGATTATGAGTTGCCGATTGCAGTTGGTAAAACGATTTCAAATGAAGTATGGGTTGGTGATCTGGCAAAAATTCCTCATTTATTGATTGCTGGCGCGACCGGTCAGGGTAAATCTGTGGGTTTGAATGCGATACTGGTAAGTCTGTTGTATAAAAAACATCCTTCCCAGTTAAAATTTGTTCTGGTTGACCCTAAAAAAGTAGAACTTTCTCTTTTTAATCATATTGAAAACCATTTTCTGGCAAAGCTTCCAGGAGAAGAAGAGCCGATTATTACGGATACAAAAAAGGTTATTACTACTTTAAACGCTTTGTGTATGGAAATGGATCAGCGATATGATCTGCTCAAGACGGCACACGCAAAGAAAATCAAAGAATACAACAAGAAATTTGTTGATCGAAAGCTCAATCCGAATAACGGACATCGTTATTTGCCCTATATCGTACTCGTTATTGACGAATTTGCCGATTTAATGATGACTGCCGGTAAAGAAGTTGAAATGCCGATTGCCAGATTGGCGCAATTAGCAAGAGCCGTCGGAATTCACCTTATAGTAGCAACACAAAGACCGTCTGTAAACATTATTACGGGTACAATTAAGGCCAATTTCCCAGGAAGGATTGCCTTTAAAGTAACTTCAAAAGTTGATTCAAGAACGATCTTGGATAC
>JAHDHT010000056.1:6595-15066 GCA_020631175.1 Chitinophagales bacterium | reverse complement strand
GCAAGACAAGTCTTAATTCCGGATATGTATCAATTGGAACAGTTTTTGGAATCAATTAGCTAAAGAATACCATTTAATGAGATATTTATTAGTTAGTTTTTGTCTGATGGTCTTCGCGGTAACTACAATTGCCCAGTCTGAGAGCAGTGAATCTGATGAACAGGCAGTGGCTATATTAGAGAAAGTCTCCGAGACTTTTAAATCAATTGATGCGCTTAAGGCTGATTTTACAATGACTGTCGATATTCCCGATACGGATGATGATGAGTTTCAGGAAGGAACAGTCTATATTAGTGGAGATAGCTACAAATTGCAGCTGGAAGGGCATCAAATTATTACAGATAATAACACCCTCTGGACGTATTTAGAGGAGGTTAACGAAGTTCAGGTTAGCTATTATGAGCCTGATGAAAACACCATCACACCATCACAGATTTTTACAATTTATGAGCAGGATTTTTCAGCTTTCTATATCGATAAAGAAAAGCTTGGAAAAAAATCTTATCAGCAAATTGATTTAACACCAAGAGACAAGGAAAAACCTTATTTCAAGATTAAAATCTGGGTAAACGAAGTTTCCAATTTTATTGATAAAGCTGTTGTGCTTGATAAAAACGGGAACAAGTATATCTATGAAATAAATGCCTTAGATAAAGAAGTAAAGCTTGGAGAAGGTTTCTTTAGTTTTGATACTTCTCTTTATGAAGATATTGAAGTAATTGATTTGAGATAAAAATTCAAAATCAACAAATAAATGGAGGGTTGTAATTTTTTACAGCCCTTTTTTTATGAATTCTAGTGTTGCCTGAGCACATTTTTCCCAGCTCGGCCTGATGTAGTCAGACACTTTTTTTAGTTTGTTTTCTGAGGCTAACAGATGATTTAAAAGTTCTTTTTCATTTTCAGGATCAAAATACGATGCCTGAGTACCTGCAACCTCTGGTATAGCTGTTTTATTAGAACAAATAACCGGAGTTTCACAACTTAAAGCTTCAGCAACAGGTAAACCATATCCTTCATATAAGGAAGGAAAAATAAACGCTTTAGCATGCGAGTACAAAGCCGGTAAATCGGTATAGTCGGCATAGCCTATATGAATTATACCTTCATTTTTGTGTCGTTTTATTTTTTCTGTTAACTCTTTTACTTTCCATCCTATTTTGCCACAAATAACTAAATCAGGTGGCTGCTTTGATTTTTGTCTGAATTTTAAATAGGCATTAATTAATGTTTCAAGATTTTTTCTTGGTTCAATTGTACCTACAAATAAAAAATAGTCGGAAGAGATATTATACTTTTTAAGTATTTGAAGATTTAGGGTCTTTTTAAATTGAGTATCGACACCAAGCGGAATCGCTTTGATTTTATTTTTTGCGGAAGGATATTTTCTCAAGATTTCATTTAGGCAAAAAGATGAATTTGTTAGGATTCCATTTGATTTTTTAAATATTCCAGGTAACAAGAAACGGTGCGCATAGGTGCTAAGTCTTGAATGCCATTCAGGATGAGTTACCGGACTTATATCATGAATCATTGTTACTCTGCGAATGTTTTTGTTTAAATTAAAAGGGCCGAAATGAGCCATTTCAACAACAACATCCGGTTGTAATTTTGAAATTACTTTTGGAATAGAATAGAACGCTGCCAACCTTCTGGGTAAAATATTAGATGGTATAGCTATTTCTTTTAACTGTTGAAATACTTTTTCAGATTTTATTCTTTGAACAAAAATCTCGTCTTCCGGAGCTTTTATTTTATCAATGGCATGAAGTAAGGCTTTGCAGTAGTAATGTATTCCGGCATATTGATTATCAAGCGGATCGGCAAGGAATACAATTTTCATTCTTACAGCTTACTTTTTTCAGGTAAAATTTCTCGGTATAACTCAAGATAAGCTTTAATCGTGTCTTCCAGTTTAAAGTATCTAATAGGTTTTTCTTCCCAATTACCTTTTTCAGCTTCTAGTATTGCGTTTACCAGACTTTCTCCATCCTGATTTTCCATAGTAATAAACTTACCACTAACTACTTCTTTTAAAGCAGCTCTGCCTGAGGATATAACCGGTAAATCTAAAGCTATACTTTCGGCTGCCGCAAAACAAAATCCCTCACTATATGAAGGAATCATAATAGCATTAGATGATTTTAGTTCGTGAACCAGCTCATCAGTCTCTAAATTATGATATAATGAAATGAAGTCATCGAGTTTTTTCATTTCCATCTCATGCATAATACGATCGAAAATATTTCTTGGATGTCTTGGTAATACTAGTTTAAAATGAAACCGATCTGCAAATTTGCTTTTTAGAATATCGGCAGCTTCGATAATTAAATTTAATCCTTTCGATATACCTAATCGACCATAATAAGTAACTGTGAATTTTTTATGCTTACTACCCGGATGATTTTTCTTAAGACCTTCAATCCACTTATAATCTAATCCATTATAAATTCGACTGATCTTTTTTTCCTTTACTCCATAGTCTTGCAGGTTCTTTTTTGTAGCATTAGAAACGGCTATAAATCTTTCATAAGGAAGCTTAAGTAACATTTGTTCAAACATAAAATGGCTTAATGCCATAGAAAACGGGAAATAGGGTAGTTTAAACCATAATTTCCCCCAAACTTCATGGAAAGTGATCACTACTTTTTTTCTATGAATAAGCGAACCTAACCAGGCAGGTAAACCGGCATTGTAAGAGGTGGTATGAATTAAATCACAATCTTTCGAATGCTTAATTACCGGAAGAAAAGCAAAAAAAGTAAAACGATAACGGTTTTTATATGGGTAACGATAAATCTTTAGATTTCCCCTTTCTTCAAATTCAGGGGAGTTTTTATCCAGCAGGGTAGTGATAAGTGTTACCTGATGCCCATTATCAGCAAGCTTTTCCAGTAAGGCTTTAAAAAGTGTTTCAACCCCACCTACATTTGGAAAATAATTTTCTAGAACAAAAAGAATCTTCATAACATCTTTAACATCGGTCAGGCAGTCTTTTCCCTTCCGGCCTCTCCCTTTTTTTCTTCTTCTTCCAAATTTATATCCACAATCTTATGATCATCGTTTAATTCATTTTTATAAATAGCCATTTTTCTCACGAGGTTGGCTAATTGAAATTCTAATTTTTCAATAGTTGATGATAAGAAATAAATAAACACGAATAACATGCCTAAGGCTACAAATATTACTGCATTAACAACATCTTTGAAACCCAAGACTTTAGCCATGTTTTCAGCTATAAAATTTGGGATTACAGCTAAAAGAATGATGCTAATCCAAAAGGTTAACCAGATTATGGTATTTTGAACATTGCGTCTTTTTCGAATGAATTGAATAATGGTTCGAGCGATAAAGAAAATCCCGACCATTGGAACAAGCCATTGATATATTTCAAATTCAAAATTGAGCATTTCAGTAAACATAATCACCAATAAATATGCCTTTTAACATAATCTACTGCAATTTATACCCTTTTTATGGATTATTATCCCCGTATTCAACCATTTGAAAACATTTGTAGCATCAATTGGGCAAAGATTTCGGAAAGGATAAAGAATTATTCTTCAAAAATGCGCAGATATATCCTTACTTTTGCGCTTTCAAATCGGAGCTATTTGCATTTAATATGAAGTCTGTCAACTTATTATATAAGATAATTGCTATAGCATTCGCGCTATTTTGGGTCTTGTTTATTATGCTGGATTATTGGCAAAAACATCCCTTAATATGGCTCTCTTTCGAAAATTTCAGATATACAGGGCTTTCTGTCTTTTATCTACTGACTACAATACTTTTTACTATTGGCGTATATATTGGGTTTTTCAGGAAACAAAAAAAATGGTTAACCTGGATAATTCCTTACTTAACCATGATACTCTTCATGTATGTAAGTATGTATGCTTATCAAGGGCAGATTTCGAAATTTATAGAGTTCGATACTTTTACTCTTAATAATCTTGGTTTCTTTTTGTTTAAAGTATTAAGATTATCGCTTTCATTATTGTTCATTGTAATGGTTTGCAGATCATTAGGTCGATGGATTTTTGGTCTCTTCAAAATTAACGGTCAGTCTATTGCAACTTCTCTCATTCAAATAGCAATTGGAATAGCAACACTTGTTACCATTTTGTTTTATTTAGGAATTTTCGGTCTCTTAAGGGATTTTATTCTATGGCCAGTTTGCCTGTTAATTTTAGGTTTAGACTATAAAGCTAACCTCCAATTCCTTAAAAACCTTTTACTAAAACCTATAGTTGTCAGTGAAGATTTTAACTGGTTAGGTGCCTTAAGCTTTAGCTTATTGATTATTATAATAAGTATAAACTTTACGCAGATAATAAGACCTATACCAACAGGTTTTGACGCCTTAACACTATACATGAATCTTCCATCGCTTATTAACGATTATTCAGGTTTGGTTCAAGGTTATCAGCCCTACAATTGGTCATTGTTTATGTCTTTGGGTTTTATAATGTTTTACTCAACTGAGTACGCTTTAGCTTTAAGTGCGTTGGGAGGATTACTTTCTCTTCTGGTAATGTTTTGGATCGGTCGAAATTGGCTGAAACTGAATATTAATCTTGTATTACTCAGTTTGAGTGTGTTTTACTTAATGCCGACTATTATTCATCAATCAAGTAAAGAATTGAAAGTGGATTTAGGGCTGCTTTTCATGCTGCTGTGCATAGTAATGTTATTCTTAGTGTGGAAATCTCCTGAACATGAAAATGAAGAAAATAAGCTTGATAAAGCAGATGCCTTACTTCCCAAATGGATTGAAAAAGCATCAAATAATTCACTCATCGAAAAACTTCGACAGATTGCTCCTCCATATCTTATTCTTCTTGGTCTGTTAACAGGCTTCGCTTTAGGTATTAAGTTAACGGCTTTGTTTATTTTCTTTTCGGTTGTTGCTGCTATGTGGTTTTTACATGCCGGAAAGTATGGTTTTCTTGGGATCTTCTGTTTATCGGTATTCGCAGTTTTACTGTTTAAACTGGATAATCTTGGTGATTTAAGGCAATATCATATTGGTGCTTGGTGGCAGCAATGGGTCATGCTTGCGGCTGGTATAGCTTTAATTGTTTATATTCTTTTGAAGGATAGAGAAAAGTCGGTTAAAGAAATAAAACACGGTCTTATTTATTTATTGTTTACTATAATTCCGTTCTTTCCTTGGCTTGTGAAAAATTATTCAGAGACAAAAAAGACAGATATTAATGCAATATTAAACGGTAAGCCTACCGGCCCTAATGTCAGTATTCAGAAGATGAATCAGAAATATCAGAATTATAAGAATTCGAAAAAGTAAAATGCAAGAATTGAAAAGAAAAATAGCATTTATAGTTTGTTTGTTTCTGATTTCAATAATCAATTTGAATTCGTTTGCAAAGAACGATTTTTCGAATTTCGAATCTGAATTAATAGCACAAAATAATAATCAGAAAAAAGCTACACCGAAAAAGAATAATCCTCAGAATAAAAAAGGACAAAACCTAAAGGCACAACAAGCGGCAAAGAATAAAAAGGCTGCACAAAAACAGCAAGCAAAAAAGCAGCCCGCTTCAAAAGCTCAGAATCAAAATAAATCAGCTCAACAGGCAAAACCTAAGCGGACAAAAAGTAATGCTATACGTGAAGAAATTCAACGTTATCTTGGCTATGAAAGCTTACTTCCAAGGTACCTGACTTTACCATATGATACCAGTTTAAATTCTAATGTTGACGGGTATTATGTTGAAATAGGCTATTTTCTTTTACTATTTATCCCCTTGATTTTATTATTTGTTTTTAGAAGAAAACCTATACTTGGTTTTACAGTTATTCTTGGATCTTTGTTTCTATTAATAATAAGTACATCAAATGGTGTTTTAGTAAAAGAAAAAATTCAAAGAGTAAATGTTAATCAGGAAAATTTGCAGCAATATTTAGCGGATTATCCGGCTTCTGAAAATTTCAGTGGAAACACAATAGCCTCTATCTACTCCGTTCTATACCAAATTTATCAACCAATTAATAGTCTTTTCTCTTCCATTTCAGGAGAAAAAGATGCGGTAACCTATCCAATTTTATTTCTGTTATTTGTTGGTCTTTACCTTATGGTTATGACAGGAATTAGTCATAAATCGACTTTGTTAAAGGCATTAGTCAGTCTTACTTTTTTATTTACTTTTTTATGGTTTTTATTGGCTGTTGGAATTATATGGTATGGCTATTTGATGATTCCTTTAACGATCTTGCTTATAATGTATGCGTTTAGAAATACCTGGAAGGAAGATTGGTTTGGAAAGACATTATTTTCTGTTTTTATAAGTTCCACAATCATATGGCTAGTATTTTCACTGGTGTTGAGAATATCAAATATTTATCAGGTAGATGCAACAGCAGGAGTTCATATATATGATGCTCCGGTAGTGAAATATCAAACAGGTTTGTATGACAAAGAACAAGTTATCCAAACCTATTTTCCCGGAATCAATAATGCTATAAAACGTATTAATCGGGACGAAGAATCATTAGTTTACAGTGTGGGTACAATGTTTCCATTCTTTATAAAGAAAAACAATGAACGAATCTTAACAGATAATTTATTAGCCTATTATGATGGATTGAAAAACCGGTATAACTCAAGTACAGAAATAGCTGAAGTCTTGAAAGTCAATGGCTTTAGATATATTTTAGTAAATTTGAAGTTGTATCGTATTGATAAGACACCGGAAAAGTCGGTTGAGAAGAAATTTCTTGATTTTATGCGTTTTCTGTATCAAAATGAAAAACTTGAACTTTTAGGTACAAATCGTATAGTTAAAGTTACTTCCAACACTGGTCAAACGTCCTATAAATACGAAGTTTTCGGTGATATCCATACGGCTGGTACTTATGCTATCTACCGCATTAAATAACCAACATTGAAGCATTTGATAAAAGATTTACTTCATAAAACATTTATCGTAATTCCTGCAAAAGATGAATCTACCCGTATTGGTGGAGTTCTTAGCAAGCTCTTAAATCTGGGTTTCGAAAATATCGTTGTCGTGGACGATGGAAGTATGGATGATACAAACAAAGTTGCATCAGAATTTGGTGTAAACGTACTCGAGCATGTTATAAACCTTGGTGCCGGAGCAGCAACACAAACAGGAATCGATTATTCGGTAAGAAGAGGTGCTGATTATATAGTTACCATGGATGCAGATCATCAACATCAACCAGAAGATGTAATGAATCTTGTAAAAATGCTGGTTGAAGAAAAAGTAGATATCGTTATTGGATCAAGATTTATTGATAAAGAGAACGATATTCCCACTTCCAGAATATTCTATAACAAAATAGCTAATTGGATTACTTATTTCCTGACTGGCGTGAAAGTAACTGACAGTCAATCAGGTATGAAGGCATTTACAAAGAAATTTGCAAAACAATCAAGACTGAACTTCAATGGCTTCGAATTCAGTGTTGAAATGATTAGATATATAAAGCTCAATAAATCTGACTTTCTTGAGTACCCAATCAAAGTGATATATACTGAAGATACCATGAGTAAAGGACAGAGTTTCTTCACAGGTGTCAAGATGTTAGGTAAGTTGATGCGAATGAACAGATGGTAAGTAGCATTTACTTATTCGAGCAAGAACATCATTCTTTGCTCTATATTATCTTTTACATGCTCAGGTCTTAATGTTCTCCATTCCGGAAACTGAAAATATTTCCCAAAATTCATATAGTAGTGAATTCCGGCATTCTGAAGTTCTTCCTGAATATGTTCGCGTAAGTTAAGAATGCTTATCCATCCATCCTCATCTGCTACATCCTGATACCATTCTTCGTAATAGTCATTTTCTTCTACATGAAGGTTTAAAATATTTTCACCGACTAAAATGAATTTTGAAATTTCTTCTTCCATCATTGGATCGATCAGATTTCGCTTTAAAATCATGATATCGTTGTTTATGCAATCATTCCATTCACCTAAAAATTCAAGAATAGCGACATTCTGAATGTAATCGACGTATATTACTTTTACATACAATGTAGGAGAACCAAAATTATCCCATTGCGGATGGATGAAGTAATTATAAATCTTTTGATGAAACTTGAATTCATCATAAACCCGGCCGTAAAATGGAGACCTTTTATCCTCAGAAGCAACGTACAAATCACGCCAGTTATAATATGGTTCTATAGTATGCATTTACTGAGTCTATATTACAAAAAATGTCGATTAAAGATTACTCAATAGCGACTTCTTTTGCTTTTCTGACACTTCCGTGCATTAATAAATGTTTTTTGGCAATCTCATAGTCTACTCGATGATGATCCATCACCATCTTAGTACCTCTGTCTACTAGCTTTTCATTGCTTAATTGCATATCTACCATTCTATTCCCCTCAATACGTCCCAATTTTATCATTACAGTGGTAGAAATCATATTAAGACATAATTTTTGGGCAGTTCCCGCCTTCATTCTCGT
>JAHDHT010000056.1:3406-6495 GCA_020631175.1 Chitinophagales bacterium | reverse complement strand
TCAACTCCAAAAGTTGGTGGACACTCAGATGCATCAACAATACCTAGCCTTCCGCTTGTGCCCGCACCTATATAAAACAAACGCCCGCCCGCTAAAAGTCTGTCAGAAACATGCTCGCATACTTGCTCAATAACCGGAATACAAGACTGAACAGCAATAGCTACTTTTTGATCTTCCCTGTTGATATTTTGAAGAATTTCAGCAGTCGACATCGTATGTATAGACTGATAAAGGGACTCCTTTTCTGTTGCTCTTTGTTTCAATGTAAAATGGAATTTTGTGCAATATAAGTAGGATAAAATAAGAAAGCTCCTCATTACGAGGAGCCCTCCGAATTATTACACAAGTCAATAATAAGAGGTATGCTTTTCAAAATTGGTTGCAAGTGTATCTAAATTTTGTCCAAACAAGTGTTAAAATATAATAATGCTTAGACCTTAGTACTTTCAAATCGACTAAATAGCGATATTTGTGCACCTTTTAAGGGGCTATAGTTAACTTTGGGATGGAATGAGTAATCAAAAGCAGTTTAATTACATACAACCACTTATTTACGCAGTGGTCTTAATGATGGGGATGGTTTTGGGTTTTCGCCTGTATAGCAGTCTCAATGGTAAGCCTAAGCTTGATAGTGTATTTAGCAGAAATCTGAATGCAGCCGGTGCAAGTCAATTAGGTGATATTATCGGTTTTATTGAAAACAATTATGTGGATTCAGTGAACACTTCTCTTTTGGTGGATGAAGCTATTGAAGAAATACTTAGTGAATTAGATCCTCACTCAACTTATATCTCACCAGAAGAAGTTGAAGAAGTTAATGAATCAATGAAAGGTAATTTTGAAGGAATAGGAATAGAATTTTTTATTCTGGATGATACCATCACGGTAATTAGTCCTATTGCAAATGGACCTTCTGAAAAAGTAGGAATTAAGAGTGGAGATAAAATAATTGAAATTGAAGATTCAATTGTTGCCGGTATAGGAATAAAAAACAAAGATGTTTTATCAAAATTAAAAGGCAAAAGAGGAACAACGGTAAGGGTAGGGGTATTAGATATTGATACAAAAGAAATTGTTCCATATGAAATTAAAAGAGGGAAAATAAAATTAAATAGTATTGATATAGCTTACATGCTCAATAGTAATGTTGGTTATTTAAAAATAAATCGTTTTTCAAGAACAACTTACAATGAATTTATAGATCAATTAGTAAATCTCGAAAAACAAGGAATGCAGGATCTTATTTTAGATCTTCGTTCTAATCCGGGAGGAATTCTTGAAGCAGCCACAAATATAGTTGATGAATTTATTGGAGATAAAAAATTAATTGTATACACTGAAGGAAGAACATATAAACGTAATGATTATAAAGCCAGAAGATCAGGGAGATTTGAAAATGGAAAAGTGGTGGTTTTAATTGATCAGGATTCTGCCTCTGCAAGTGAAATCTTAGCAGGAGCTTTACAAGATTGGGATAGAGGTTTAATAGTTGGGAGAAGATCTTTTGGAAAAGGATTAGTACAGCAACAGTACGGACTAAGTAACGGTGGCGCACTAAGATTAACAGTTGCTAGATATTTTACTCCGGTCGGCAGATCAATTCAAAAAGCATATGAAACAGGAGAGCACGATTCATATAACAATGAAGTTTATAATCGAATTGAATCAGGTGAATTTTTTGCTGAAGACAGTATCAAAAATGTTGATTCGTTAATGTATAAAACTCCATCAGGAAAAATTGTATACGGCGGGGGTGGAATTACGCCGGATATATTTTTACCGCTTGACACTATGCTTAGAAATAAAGACTTAATACAAATTGTAAATAAAGTTCCTGCATTTTCTTATTCCTTTTATGGAGGAAATAAAAATATTCTAAATGCATATTCAGATTATGATGAGTTTAGAAGGCAATTTTCAATTACAGAAAATATTATAATTGATTTTAAATCTTATTTAAATAAAGAAAAAATTACTTTTAGTGAATCAGTATTTAATCAAAATAAATCGATGCTGAAAACAAGGATAAAAGCTTATCTCGCTAAACAAATCTGGAGAGATAATGGATTTTATCCAATCTTACATAGCCAGGATAAAATGTTGGAAAAAGCACTTCAGGTAATAGAAGACCCTGAGTTCTTTTCAATGAAATAAACTTAGTTCTTTTTTCTAAAAACAAGCCTGATTGGAACACCGGTGAAGTCCCACTTTTTTCTAATTTTATTCTCCAGAAAATTCTTATAGGGGCTTTTTATATACTGCGGTAAATTAACAAAGAAAGCAAATGTCGGTCCGGGTGTAGGTAGTTGGGTAACATACTTTATCTTAATGTATTTCCCTTTAATGGATGGAGGGGGTTGAAGTTCGATAACTTCTTGCAAGTACTCATTTAATTCTGAAGTTGCAATTTTAGTCTTAATCTTTTTGTGAACAGCAATTGCAGTATCTATGGCTTTCATCACTCTGATTTTTTCAACAGCTGAGACAAATAAAATAGGTATGTCAGTAAATGGTGCAATCTTATCTAAAATTTTAGCTTCCTGATCTTTTATTACCGTTGCTTTATCTTCAATTAAATCCCATTTATTAACGAGAATAATTATTCCCTTTTTCTTTTGTTCTGCTAAACGAAGAATTTTTAAATCCTGAGATTCAATTCCAAGTTTTGCATCAATCATCAACATGCAAACATCACATTCATCAATAGCTTTTATAGCTCGAATAACTGAATAGAATTCAAGATTATCCATCTTAACCGATTTCTTTCGGATTCCGGCTGTATCAATTAAAATAAAATTCCTTCCATATAAATTATAATTGGTGTGAATAGAATCTCTTGTAGTTCCCGCAATATCAGTAACAATATTTCTGTCTTCACCAATTAATGCATTTACCATCGACGATTTACCAACATTTGGCTGCCCAATTATCGCGATTTTTGCGGTTGAATTTTCATCTTCTTCTATTTCTTCAACCGGAATTTCTTCTGCCAAGGCATCCAGCAATTCTCCGGTACCCCCACCGTTAATTGAAGAAACAAAATATGTATGTTCAAAACCTAAACTGTAAAACTCATTTGCTTCAAGTAA
>JAHDHT010000056.1:1156-3306 GCA_020631175.1 Chitinophagales bacterium | reverse complement strand
CGCTCTCCAATCAGTCTATTAAATAATGTTGATTTTCCAACATTTGGCCTTCCTATAATCGCTACTGTAAATCCCAATTTTTCAAATTATTTTAGTGGTAACCCAAATGTCGTAACATTAATTCATTATTACGCCAACCTTCTTTGACTTTTACATATAATTCCAGATATATTTTTTTCCCAAAAAAAAGTTCAGCATCTTTTCTTGCCGCTGTTCCGACTTTTTTTAACATTGAACCACCTTTACCGATTAATATTGGTTTATGTGATTTTCTGTTAGTAATTATCGTGCTACCTATGCGAATTATATTTTCTTCTTCCTTAAATGAATCAATAATTACTTCTACACTGTAAGGAATTTCTTCTTTATAGTAATTTAAAATTTTCTCTCGTATAATTTCACTTATAAAAAAACGCTCAGGCTTATCTGTAAGAGCATCTTCCGGATAGTAGGGAGGATGTTCTGGTAAATCTCTAATAACTTGAGTAAACAAGTCTGCTGTACCAATTTGATCTTTCGCAGAAATACAATCAAAATAGTCAACGTCTAACTGCTCTTTCCAATAATCTGTAACTTGCTGTATCTGCTTCTCATTAATTAAATCAATTTTGTTTATGAGAAAATATTTCTTAGCGTTTGAATGAATAAATTGTTTGTAGAATGATTGTATATCTTCTAACTTCTGTTTTGGATCTACTAAAACAATAAGAATGTCTGCATCTTGAAAAGTATCTTTTACAAAACGCATCATTGATTCCTGAAGTTTATAGCTCGGTTTAATGATACCGGGAGTATCACTAAAAACAACCTGATAGTCTTCAGAACTTAAAATCCCTATGATTCTATGCCTGGTTGTCTGCGCTTTCTTGTTAATTATCGAAAACTTTTGTCCCATCAGGGCATTCATTAAAGTGGATTTTCCGGTATTAGGTCTACCAATAATGTTAACAAAGCCTGCCTTAAATGTGCTCATATCTAAAATTCAATGCAAATTAAACGAATAATGAATTGTTTAATTAAAAACGCGGTTATATATTTGCGCTCCCATATCGCGGGGTGGAGCAGTTGGTAGCTCGTCGGGCTCATAACCCGAAGGTCGCAGGTTCGAGTCCTGTCCCCGCTACAAAATAAAAGCCACATTGTTAAATGTGGCTTTTTTTATTTCTGTAATTTGAATAGTACTAATCTGAATTGATATAAAAAAAGCCCCCGAAGGAGCTTTGATGTCTTGTGTAACATCTAACCATCATCAATATGCTTTTGTTAATACGAGATATTTTAGCGAAAGGTTGCAGAATGATGAAGAAAATTCTAAATTAAAATTGAAAAAATCATAACCATCATCGATATGCCTGTCCGATTTAATGGATGGGCATATTTCTTCCCTAGAATAATAGCACATTTTATCATTTTCGATTCATGTCCAGATACTTTTTCAGACAGCTCTTTATGTCTTGTTAATAACCCTGTTTTTATACCCTTTCTTTATTTGTATTTATTGATTTTTATAGCTTACTTTGTTCATTGGAAATAAACGGATTAAAAAAAAACAAATATATTTTAAGTCGTTGATTTTCAGCTTTTTATAGAGTAGCAAAAAGGATTACATGTATTGCATGTTGAATCGATTTCGAATTTGGGGAAAAATTTTGTTCGTTAAACACGAAATTTAACGAAATGATAGGCAACCAATTTGATTTTTTTTCGCTCTTTTTGTTGTCTCTCGGCTGAGAGTTTCCATTCTAGATTACACCCACTTAAGACATTTTGAAATAATATTTAAAAGTTATGAAAAAATCTTGTACTACTGGATTTCCAGGAACCATTCTAAACCAGGTTCTTATGTTCAGTATGTTCTTGTTAATGTGTCTGTCATATTCGGATACAAACGGACAAGTACTTACTGGCAACCCATGCTACACTGTTTCAGAGAACAGTAGCATACCTAACTTTCTTTATGTATATGATCCGGCCACTGGTACTTGGACAAATGTTGGTGGAGCAGCTGTTCCTAACATTGAAGCCATTGCCTACGACCCGATTAACGACATTCTCTACGCAACCGATGCGGGTGATTTTGGTGTTATCGATGTAACAACAGGTGCCTTTACTCCGATTGCAACCCTCGGAACAGGTGACGGCTCTGCCGG
>JAHDHT010000056.1:0-1056 GCA_020631175.1 Chitinophagales bacterium | reverse complement strand
GCCGATTCGGATAACTTCTACTATATCGACAAAACAACAGGTGCAACAACTCAATTAGGAGATATTGAACCTGCTGGAACAGCAGTGGATTTCGAATCATTCGATTGTTTTACTGCATTCAATGACCTTGCAATCCAAAAGGTATTATCTCCTGCACAAACAACACCTGTTTACCCCGGAGATGTAGTTACTTTTGATATTACAGTATTCAACCAGGGAGATATCGATAACTTTAATATCGAAATCACAGATTATATTCCTACCGGTTTAACATTAGCAGATGCTAATTGGACAGCTACTCCGACTGGTGCAACAACTGTTATTCCTGGCCCTTTAGCAGCTGGAAGCTCTGTTACTACGACAATTAGCTTTACTGTAGATGCCGGATTTAGTGGAACTGCTGAAAACTTTGCTGAGATTTCAGAAAGTTTTGGTTCTGACGGAATGGGTGGATTTATTCCTTTACCGGATATTGATTCTACTCCTGATGGCGTGGATGGAAATGATGGTGCTGTAGTTGATAATGAATTAAATGAATCAGGTAAATTAGGTGAAGATGAAGATGATCATGATCCGGCTGAAGTTACAGTAATCAATTTTGATTTAGCTTTAACAAAAACAGTTGATCCGGCTCAAACAACGCCAATCTTACCTGGTGATGATGTTACATTCATTATTACTGTATATAACCAGGGAGATGTTGCTGCTCAAAATATAGATATAGTAGACTACATTCCTACAGGTTTTACTTTAAGCGCAAATGATGCGAATGGTTGGGCTGGTCCTGCTGCAGGTCCTGTTACCAATACTATAGCTGGTCCTGTTGCCGTGGGTGCAAATACAACATTACCTATTGTTTTAACAGTAGATCCTGATGCTCCTGCAGGTACAATTACCAACTTTGCTGAGATTGAAAATGCAGAAGATACTTCTGGAAATAATCCTCCGGATGAAGATTCTACTCCAAATAATAATCCTGGAGATGACGGAACACCTGTCAATGATGAAATCAATAATGCGAACGGAGATGAAGATGATCATGATCCTGAAACAATT
>JAHDHT010000055.1:1167-19778 GCA_020631175.1 Chitinophagales bacterium | reverse complement strand
GTAAAAGGATCAATAGAGGCTTCCCAGTCATCGCAAAGTTGAGAGATCCATTTGGTGTCGCCATGCGAATTTTCAAACAACCATTCATCTCCGCGATCACCATAAATGCCTATTGCACTGGCACTTATTACATTTTTTACCGGTAAATCATTATTAATTACTGTATCTGAGAGTAGTTTAGCCGTTTTTACCCGACTATCGAGTAAAACTTTCTTTCTGGAGGCAGTCCATCTTCCATCTGCAATACTGGCTCCTGCTAAATGAATAATAGTATCCACTCCTTCCAGAGCTCGTTCATCCAGTTTACCTGAGTTAATATCCCAGGCATACTGTTTGACTTCTCCTGATAAATCCTCTTTTCTGCTTAGAATTACGACCTCATGGCCTTTTGCCATAAGTTCTTTTGTAATTGACTTACCAAGAAGCCCTGTTCCACCTGTGATTAATATTTTTTGATCAGACAATGTTTATCTTTAAAATTCCTAATTACCAAAAATAACAACTCTATGCTTAAACCGCTTTATAGTAAATGGCTCTTTCTTGTTTTGTCGTGCATAATTTTTCTGAATGCCTGTACAGGGGACGGAGATTCAACAAATAATCAAAGTAAAAAGGCAGGTATTAATGAGGTAACAGTTCATGAACTTTCTGACCCGGATAAATTAAATCCTTTTACCTCAAGTAATGCACCTGCACAGTATATGCAGAAGAATATTTTCATGACCTTGATTGATTATGATCCTGTTACTTATAAACCGTATGGAGCGCTGGCTGTTGCACCACCTGAAATGGAGTTATTGGATGACGGTCCCTATAAAGGAGGAGTAGCCTACACTTTTGAAATTCGTCCGGAAGCAACCTGGGATAATGGAACACCCATAACGGTTGACGACTATATTTTTTCAGTTAAAGCGATTAAAAACCCTAAGGTTGATGCTGCTTCATTAAGACCATATTATGATTTCATTCAGGAGGTAAAAGTCGATCCGACGAACAATAGAAAATTTACGGTTTATTTAAATTCAAGATATATTCTGGGAGTAGAATATGCAGGTTATTGGATGTATCCTGAATATGTATATGACCCTGGAAAAATTATGCGCAAATTTTCTTTAAAAGAATTGAATGATCCAAAACAACAGGAGCGATTAAGAACAAATCCTGAAATTGTAAAATTTGCAACTGAATTTAATTCTGAAAAATTTCAACGTGAAAATGGTTTTGTAGTAGGTTGCGGTCCTTATGAATTTGTGGAGTGGAAAACAGGGCAATATGTTGAGTTAAAAAAGAAAGAGAATTGGTGGGGAGACAAAGTGGAGTCTAAATACTTTAATAATAATCCTGAGAAAATCATTTATACTATCGTAAAAGACTGGACCACCGCAATTACCGGGATGAAGGATGAAAAAATGGATCTGTCCAGAAATATCAGAACGAAAGATTTTGATGATTTGAAAAAAAACGATGCCTTTAAAAAATTATATAATCTTCATTCACCGGATTACATGGTGTACGATTACATCGGCATTAACATGAAAGACCCTAAGTATACAGATAAGCGAGTTCGGCAGGCATTAAATTATTTAGTAGATAAAAAATTAGTAAGAGAAGTAATTATGTATGGTTACGCAGTTGAAAATGTGGGACCAATTCATCCTTCTAAACCATACTATAACAAAAGCCTTAAGCCTTACCGTTTTGATGTTGCAAAATCAAGAACATTACTCGAAGAAGCGGGATGGAAGGATAGCGATAACAACGGAATAATAGATAAAGTAATTGCAGGTAAGAAAACTGAATTTAAAACAACCATTTTTTACAATCAGGGAAATACACAAAGAGAGAATATTGCAATTATGTTTAAAGAGAATGCAAAATCTGTTGGCATTGATGTAGATGTTCAGGTTCGGGAAATGACAGTGATGTACGATCAGGCTAAAGCACATAATTTTGAATTATATGTAGGTGGATGGGCAGGTAGCACAGGTTTGCCTGATTTTAAACAGATATGGCATACGGAAAGTTATAACGGAGGAAGTAATTATACCGGTTTTGGAAATGCAGAAACAGATCGTTTAATTGAATCGATTCGGGTTAATTTAGATGAAGCATCAAGAACAAAGGATATTTTAAAATTTCAGGAAATCTTACATGAAGAATCTCCGTATATCTTTTTGGATGCACACAAGAACCGTTTAGCATTTCACAAACGATTCGACAAAGCAAATGCTTATGTGGCGCGACCGGGTTATAATGAAAAAGAATGGATGTTAAATCCTACATTTGGTCAGCAGATGAATAATTAAAATTGTAAATGCCGCAAAGAAAAATCATACATATCGATATGGATGCCTTTTATGCTGCGGTAGAACAAAGAGACAATCCTGAATTAAGAGGAAAGGCAATTGCGGTTGGAGGGAGTGAGCGAAGAGGTGTAATTACTACAGCCAGTTATGAAGCTCGGAAATATGGCATTGGTTCGGCTATGCCCGGTTTTAAAGCGAAACAATTATATGATAAAATCATTTTTGTAAAACCTCGCTTTCAGGCTTACAAAGAAGTATCGAATCAAATACGTACAATTTTTCATAAGTACACTGATATAATTGAACCGCTTTCTTTAGATGAAGCTTTTTTAGACGTCACAGAGAACAAAATAAATGAACCTATTGCTACTGAAGTTGCCAAAAAAATAAAGCAAGATGTAAAGTCAATAACGGATTTAACTTGTTCTGCCGGCGTTTCGTATTGTAAATTCTTAGCGAAAATTGCTTCGGATATGAATAAGCCCGATGGGCTTACTGTAATCAAACCTCATCAGGCTGAAAAATTTTTGGAAACATTGCCGGTAAAAAAGTTTTTTGGAGTTGGAAAAGTAACTGCAAAAAAAATGCATTCAATGGGTATTGAAACCGGGGCCGATTTAAAACGTTTATCAAAAGTTGAAATTTCTGAACGCTTCGGAAAAATGGGTGCTTATTTTTATGATATTGTAAGAGGCATTGATAATCGTCCGGTAAAGCCCGATCGTATAAGAAAGTCTTTAGCAGTCGAACGGACTTTAGAATTTAATGTGGATGATTATGAGGATGCTGAAAACATTATGACTAAAATTTTAGAAGAATTTTACCGGCGTCTAAAGAAAGCACAAAATTACGGTCGAACGATTACATTAAAATTAAAAAGTGCTGATTTTAAAATCATAACAAGAAGTTCTTCCAGAAATTACTTCATTCGTAATGAAGAAGAAATTAAATCAATTGCTTTAAAATTACTTTTTGAAAATCTCGATGAAGTCGCACCGGTTCGATTAATTGGTCTGTCTGCTTCAAATCTCGAAAAAGAGCAAAAAGAAGAGGAAGGCCAGAATGGGCAAATGAAACTTTTTTAGAGAAGGCGTGAATTAATTCGCCTCTACAGAATTTCTATAACTAAATTCCCTACTTTTTGTTCTGAATCAGCATAACGGTAAGCCTCTGATATGTCTTCTAATGAATATCTTTTATCTATTAAAGGAGTGTACTTTCCTTCAGCTAACAGTTTGCCGTATTTAATTACATCTTCCTGATTAATTTTTGGTAATGGAAAATAAATCTTTTTTCCACCCCGAAATTTATTAAATAAAGGTAACCATCCATTAGATGCATAAGGTCCAAATTCGGTAGCGTAAAAAACACTTTTCTCTTTCATTAGTGGTTTGCATTTAAAGAAAGAACTTTTTCCAACTGCGTCAAAAATGATATCAAATTTGTCCTGAACAACTTTCGTAAAATCCTGCGTGTTATAATCAATTAAATGGCTTGCTCCTAAAGATCGAATTAAATCAAAATCTTTTGCCCGGCAAACAGCCGTAATTTCTAAATTTCGATTTCTTGAAAATTGTAATCCGGCCGAACCGATAGAACCTGTCGCACCGTTTATTAAAATGTTTTTTATGTTGGTATAGTCAGGTCTTTTTAAATAGCTTTCACTTAAATACATTCCTTCCAAAACAGATCCAGCTACTTCATAAGAAACATTTTCAGGAATTAAGGCAATTGGTAAGTCTTCATTCATGCACATAAATTCGGCATGTGCCCCAAAGCCTTCATGTAAACCGAAAACCCGGTCTCCTTCTTTAAATTTTTCAACAGCAGAACCTATAGCCACCACGTCACCGGAGAACTCTGTTCCTAAAACCGGATATCTTGGTTTAAACAATCCATAAAAAACTCTTGCAAATGCCGGTTTAGAAGCACGAAAACCGCAGTCTGTTCGATTAACAGTAGTATTACGAATTCGAACTAAAACTTCATTTTCATTCGGAGTTGGTACAGGTATATCCTTTATCTGAACCACTTCAGGTCCACCATATTTTTCATAAACTGCTGCTTTCATACTATAAATGTAAGATAGCAATAATTGAAAGGTCATTTTTCTCGACGAAGTGGTTCGATTCTTCGACAAGTGTTTTTTGCGGTTTGCAGTTTACGGTTTGATCTTTAATTGAAAGAAATCTATGCCCTTCCACAGCAATAACCTTAAGACTGGACCAAAAAATAGCCTTGCGTCTTAGCGCCTTTGCGGTGAAAAACCTGAACCAAAGAAAAAGCAATATCTTTGCATCGATGCCAAAAACAAATGACATAAGAAGGCAAAAGAAAGCCGATATTTTAGAATGGTTTCTCGAAAAAGGACATCCAAAATTCAGGGCAAATCAGGTATGGGAGTGGCTTTGGAAAAAAGGTGCATTGAGTTTTGATGAAATGACGAACCTGTCTTTGTCTTTAAGAGAAGATCTTAAATCTGAATTCAGTTTTCCATCCATCCAAATAGAAACCGAACAACACAGTATCGATGGTACCGTGAAATTGCGTTTTGAATTGCATGACGGTCATTTGATAGAAGGTGTGTTAATTCCGGTGGTGGAAGAAAAACGAATGACGGCTTGCGTTTCTTCTCAGGTTGGATGCTCGCTAAGCTGCAGTTTTTGCGCAACAGGCTTTTTAAAAAGAGAACGTAATTTATACGGTCATGAAATTTATGATCAGGTACAATTAATCAATGAAATCTCGCTTAAGAAGTTTGATATGCCTTTGAGTAATATTGTGTTTATGGGTATGGGCGAACCTTTGTTAAACTATAGCGGAATTACAAATGGCATTGATCGTTTAACCGCTGAAGATGGTAAAAATATTTCCGCACGACGTATTACAGTTAGTACGGCGGGAATTGCAAAGATGATCAAAAAGGCAGCTGATGACGAAGTGCGATGGAATCTTGCCCTTTCACTACATGCCGCAAACGACGAAAAAAGAAGTCGCATTATGCCGATTAATGATCAAAACGATCTTAACAGCCTTGCAGATGCATTACAATATTTCCGTCATAAAACAGGCAACAAAACTACTTTCGAGTATATTCTACTCAATCAATTTAACGACCATCCGGAAGACGCACGTGAATTAGCAGCCTTTGTAAAACGCAATCCGGCGCTCATTAATATCATCGAATACAATCAGGTCGAAGGTGTTGAGTTTACTAGTGCAAAGAAAGATCGATTAAACGCTTTTGTGCGAGAATTGGTCAGAAATGATGTTAAAGTTACTGTAAGAAAAAGCCGTGGAGAAGATATTGATGCGGCCTGTGGTCAGTTGGCAAACAAGTAAGAACACAGATCTACCCGGCTGTAAGTGGCATATTTTTTGAAAAGCCCTATTTAAATACATAAGCTTATATGAACAGTTCGAAATATCTCGTTTTTTCCCTGCTTGCTTCTGCCCTCCTGATTTTTACACAATGTGAGAGGCTAGACGAAACGTCCCCGGTTTTGAAGCTGGTGGGGGAAGACACTGTTCGTATTCAATTGGGTGGAAGCTACCTTGAAGAAGGAGCTATTGCCGTTGATGATACGGATGGAGATATATCAGAATCGGTGTTTATTGACAATAGCGACGTCAATGAAGATTTAGTCGGCACTTATGAAGTTTTGTATCAAGTGGCTGATAGTGAAGCAAATACAGCAAGTGATGAGCGATTAGTTCAGGTATTTGCTGGTGCAGATGATTATGCAGGAAGCTATGATGCGACCAGACTTTCACTTCCCGACAGCACCTTAATCGACAACTATATTGTAATTCTTGCTCCAAGCGTGGATGGAGATATTATTGCCAATAATTTGATGAATGATAACGTTGTATATGTGATTGATCCGATTGGGGATTTGGGGAATCAGCTTTTTATAAATCAAGGTAGCATTAATGGTACCGGAGAGCTGTTGTCAAATGCCGGTGTTTTAGACCAGTTTGAACTGCTTTTTGATCTTCAAAACAGCATTGACAGTGTAAGACATCTCATCGAATTGGTCGAGATTCAGTAAACAAACAGCGTTAAAACACGTTAAAAACAGTAGAACCCACGAATGAACGCGCCTTTCCTTTAGTTTATTAATATAGACCGCTGCCTTTTTAGGTGGCGGTTTTTTTATCTTTGAATGAATACATGAATTTTATGAATAGCAAATTTTTACTTTCCATCCTTATCGGTTTATTTACCCTTTCAGGCTATGCTTTTGTTCTTGCTTTAGAGGAAGATGAAAAGGTAAGCCTTACAGGAGTTATTGAAAATGTAAAGGAAGGAGATCTCGAAATAATTTTTGATCAGACCTGGTTAGGTGAAGCGGATGAAATTGCCAAAGTACCTGTAGTAGACGGAGCATTTTCTTACGCATGGAGTACCGATAAAAATGAATGGATAATGCTGCGCTACAACGGAATGGTTAGCCGCTTATACGTAGAACCTGGTAATGAAATCAAATTGGGATTTGACGGATCTGATATCGACGGAACTTTAAAACTAAGTGGTAAAGGAGCAGCGAATAATAAATATTGGAGAGCATTTTCAAAGGCGACTTATAACAATCCAAATCCATCCGAATTGAAAGATAAAATGTTGGCCTCTTCAATTGATGCCTGGGAAATCTTTTTATTTGATAAACGATTAGAATTCGATTCTTTCTTTAAAGAAAATCAAACCGAATATGCAATCAGTTATGATTTTGAAAAATATTTAAAAACGGCAAGTGAATATTATTATCTGAGAAATTTAATGGCTTTCCCAATTGAAAAAGCAAATAAATCTGCTAATCAATTAGTACAAAGAATTCCAGAAATTATGTTGGATGTTCTGAAGGCAGATAATATTCAGAACGAAGACGCAATGATCGATGAAAATTACAGAGAGTTTATTACTTACCTTGTAAGATATAAAGCGGTTGAATCAAATAACTTCGAAAAATTTGAAGACCGAAATGCATGGTTGAGATTGCAGCAAAGAGTTTCAGAAATTTTATTGGAAGGACAACCATTGCAATATGCTCTAGCTGAACGTTTATGGTCTCACGGCCAGGATGCGAACCGTTCGACGGCTAGAAGTATTTTCAGAATGATGAAATTAGTGAATCCTGAGTCAAGATACCCGGAAGTGGTAGAAGCTAAAATAGGAGAATGGATGAATCAGGAAGATGAAAAGGATCCATCAAAATCGAAAGAAGAAATTCTTGCAGAAATTGAGCAAGATCGGGAAGCAATGAAAGCCAATGATGGTAAATTCAGAATGGAAGATCTGGATGGAAAAAAAGTTGCTATAGAAGATTTTGTTGGTAAGGTGGTTTACTTAGATGTTTGGGCAAGCTGGTGCGGACCATGTATCGCACAGGTACCGCATGCAAAAAAACTGAAAGAGAAATTAACCGATGAAGAAAAAGAGCAAATCGTCTTTTTATATATTTCAATTGACAATCATGAAAGCAGATGGAAAGGGGCAATTGAAAAACATGATATCAAAGGAGTGCATTTAAGGTCTCCGGGTGGATGGGATTCTGAAATTACTAAAATGATGGGTATAAGAAGTATTCCGAGGTTTATGCTGATTAATAAAAATGGTGAAATTGTTCAGGATACTGCACCAAGACCAAGTGATCCCGGTTTATATGATGCTTTATTAGCTTTAGTTGCCGAAGATGGACCGGATATTAAACCGGAAAAAAGTAAGCTGAAAGATGAGGGTGAAGAGTCGGGTAAAAAGAAGAAAAAGAAAAAGAAGAAAAAAAAATCTAAAAGCTAAAATTTAAAAACATGAACCGCCGTCACTTTGTAAAAAACAATGCTGCTTTGATTTGCTTAAGTCAATTGGCAGTTTTAACGGCGGCTTCTTGTAGTACAATAAGTGGTGGTCCCTTAAAAAAGATCAGAGATAATGTAGGTTACTTTGAAGGAAGGGGAGGAACTATTGGTTGGTTTATTTCAAAAGATGATGGCATTGCAATTATCGATAGTCAATTTGAAGATAAAGCTAAAGAGTTAATTCAATTAATTGACATTCCTGACGATCGTATGATTGATTTATTAATTAATACACATCATCATTTAGATCACACTTCCGGTAATATTGCTTTTAAAGGAAAAGTCCGAAGAATTTTAGCTCATTCCAATTCGAAAGTAAATCAGGTAAAAACCGCCAGAGCAAAAAAGATCGAAGATAAACAATTGTATCCTTCTGAAGTTTTCCGTCATGAATTATCAGTGAATGCCGGGATGGAAACAATACATTGTATGTATTGGGGTGATGCGCATACAAATGGTGATGCAGTTATTCATTTTCAAAATGCGAACGTAGCGCATATGGGTGATTTGGTATTTAATCGAAAACATCCGTTTATTGATAAAAAAAATGGTGCTTCGGTTTCTGGGTGGATTAATGTTTTGAATATAGCAAGGTCGTATTTTGATCGTGACACACAATTTATTTTTGGGCATTCAGATAATGGCTTTCCGGTAACAGGAACAAAAGCTGATTTATTATCAATGCAAAATTACCTTGAAGCTGCTGTAGATTATATTCAGGATCAAAAATTCAAAGGAGCTAAAAAAGAAAACCTATATCTGGTACGTTCTGTTCCCGGGGCAGATGAATTTAAAGGCTCAGGTTTTAAAAGAACGGTTGATGCTGTTTGGGAAGAGGTTTTTTAAGTAATTCCTTTAGTAGCTCTGTACTTTGTCGCATAGTAGCACAGTAAAAATGTAATTCTTCTTTTTATCTAAGTGTATTTTATACTTAGTACTGATTAATCTTTAAAAACATCTTTGTCCTCCTTGAAAAGGAAGACGGTTTTATCCAAGAGTGCGCAGCACGAATGGCAACAAATCAGGTGGTTGATAAAACAGCCTTCAAAGTACTGTGCATCAAAGTACTGTGCTACAAAGTACCGTGCTACTAACTACCAACTACTCACTAATAAAAACCCGCTTTATCCTCCCCGAAATTCCTGTCATCACTTCATACGCTATCGTGTCAATCGCCTTTGCAAGATCATTAACATCAGGAGCAGGTGAGGCACCAAAAATAACTACCTCCATCCCTTCTTCAACACCTTCAATAGAAGTAACATCTACCATGGTCATATCCATGCAAACATTACCTATCACTTTAGCCATAGAACCGTTTATATACACCTTACCCTTGCCGTTGCTAAATGATCTGCTGTATCCATCCCCATAACCTATACCAATAATTGCGACTTTAGTTTCCTGTTTGGCAACCCAACTTCTTCCATATCCAACAGTTTCTCCTTCCTGAATAGTCTTTATTTGAGAAATAAAACTCTTTAATGTCAAAACCTGTTGTAGGGGAATCTTTTTACTTGGATCAACCCCATACATACCAATGCCTAAACGCACCATATCCATTTGCGCTTCCGGGTATTGAGCAACCCCCGATGAATTTAAAATGTGTTTTAATGTACCTTCTTCGAAATGAAAATCGATTATAGCAACAGCTTTTTTAAACCGCTCGATTTGTTTTAAAACGAAATCACGATGTTGTAAATTATCGCTGCTAGCAAGGTGACTAAATACGGAAGCAATTTTTACCCACGGTACGGCATCTTTCAAAACTTCAAAAAGAACATCCATATCATCAAATTTAAAGCCAAGCCGATTCATTCCCGTATCAATTTTCAAATGAATAGGATAGTGTTGTAAAGGTTTGTGCTCTAAAAACTCTGCCCATGTTTTTAATAATTCAATACTGTAGATTTCTGGTTCTAATGAAAATTGAACCATTCGTTCACAGTCACCGGAAGCAGAATTCATTACCATTATTGGAGTTTTAATTCCGGCCTCTCTTAAAACGACCCCTTCATCAGGGTAGGCAACGGTGAGGTAGTTAGCTTTTAAGTCTTCAATTAATCCGGCCACCTCCGTTATGCCACTTCCATAGGCAAAGGCTTTAACCATTGCCATTATTTTGGTGCCCGGTTTTAACCTTGATTTATATTGCTGATAGTTAAATGCCATCGCCTGTAAATCAATTTCGAGAATTGTTTGATGCGACTGCCTACTTAATTCCACGCCAATTTTTTCAAATGCATAGCTTCTTGCACCTTTAATTAAGATGGCTTCATTTCTAAAGTGTAATTTTGAAATATTCGCTATTAATACATTCGTGGAAGGATAATGAATGCATTCTATTTTCGGAAACTCTAATTCTTCGAACATTGCACCAACCGTAATTAAACGACTTATGTTATAAGATTCAAATAGTTCTGCCAGTTGTTCTTTGATGTTACTGCGTTCAGATTCACCTTCAAAACCCGATAAGATAACCGTTCGCGTATCTTTTTTGTTTTGCCGGTTTAAAAAATCTAAAGCAATTTCTAAAGACTGAAAGTCATTACTATAACTGTCGTCAATTAATGTACATCCATTAATGCCGGCTTTCATTTCTAAACGATTAGATAAAGACGGCAAATGTTTCATTGCTTCTTTAACCTTTAACTGATCAACTTTCATCATAAAGCTAATCACCCAGCAATGAATGGCATTTTCAATTGAAGCTTTGTCGTTAAATGGAATCTCAATATTATACTCTTCTCCATCCCAGCTGGCAATAATAATGGTATTATCTTCTGAAGAAATAATCGATTCAATATTTAATTTGAATTGTTCTCCTTCACCCCATCGAATTTTTATCAAATCTAAATTAGAAGTAAAGTAAGAATCTGCTTCTCTATATTCTGATGCGTAAACCAGGAAATCAGCATCTTTAAATAAGATCGATTTTTCAGTTAATTTATGTTGTTCATTAATAAAGCCGATATCATGAGCGCTGCCTAAGTTGGTGAAAATTCCAATACAAGGTTGAATGATTTCCTGAAGTCTGTTCATTTCTCCTTCTTCAGAAATTCCAGCCTCAAAAATCGCTAAATTATGTTCTTTCTTCATTTGCCACACCGAAAGAGGTACGCCAATTTGAGAATTATACGATCTTGGACTTCGCACAATGTTAAAATTATCTTTTAGAATATGGTATAGCCATTCTTTTACGATAGTCTTACCGTTACTTCCGGTAATTCCTATTACAGTTGTGTCGAATTGTTCTCTGTGATGTTTTGCTAATTTTTGCAAAGCAGCTAAAGGATCATCCACCCGAATAAAACTTAATGATTTTAATTCAGGCAGTTCAAAATTTCGATTAACGATAAAACAGCGAACACCTTTTTCAATTAAGTCTTGTATAAATGAATGTCCATCAAAACGCATTCCTTTTAAGGCAAAAAACAATGCACCTTCGGTATGTTTTATTTTGCGGCTGTCGGTTAATAAATGACGAATTCTTAAACCGACCTGCCCATGCAAGTCACCTTCAACTATTTCACTTATTTGACGAGTTGTATACAGAACTAAGAGTTTTTAAATCCGAAACGCATGATAAGGTATATCAGCATGGGAATGCCAATAAAGATTTGAACATAAGTATTCAAAGAAGGCCACCCAATATCATAAATACCAGAATTGCGAAGGAAATACAATAAAATAAAACCAAATGCAATAACTACAAACAGATAAAAAAGTGCTTTTAAGATTTGATACATAGCTAAAAGTTAAACCAACCACGTTTTTTGAAACCAATCATTAAATTTCCATTTTCAACCTTAACCGGAAAATGCTCAATACAAAAGCCTTCTTTACTCCTTCCGGTTTTCAGATCGAATGCATAACGATGTAAAGGACAAACAATTTCACCACTTTCCAAAATTATACCTCTTGATAAATCGCCTCCGGCATGCGGACACTTCAGATAACCGGCATAGTATTGATTGTCGTGTGAGGCAAGGAAATAAGCTTTTCCTTTTAGGCGGAAGGATAAAACTTTTTTGCTTTCCTTTGTTACATTAAGGGGGATTGGTATGTTATGCCATTCTTCGTAAGCCAAACTAAATTGAATGTTTAATCCACTTAAAAGTATAAAAAACCTCTTGCAAAGGCAGCAAAAAGTTGCGGTTCCTTATCATAAGGAAGCTTTACTTCGCGAAGATGGATTTTCTTATGCTTTTAACAAGTGGTCGAACAGCGAGCAAAAACAGGAACTGATTGCTTTGGCAAAAGATGAGTTTCAGCTTTTTTTTGAAGACAGGAAGGATGAAAAGACTGATAAAGTTTTCCGTTTTTTCAGGATGGATGCCTCATTTGGTTTTGTATTATTAGAGCGAAATTTTAAGGATCAATTATCGTTTATTGCAGAGTTGATAAAAGACAGGCTGGAAGAACACGAATATTACCTGTATCTCGGCGACAAAAGAGTGTGGGTTAAAGAGACACATACCGAACAAATAGAACGCTATTATTTAAAGCCAAGAACAGCTTTTGAAAATGAAAAGAAGATCCAGCATTTTGGAAATGTAACAATTGAGCATTTTTATCGTGATGAACAGTCTACTCATTTAAGATTATTGTTGAATGCTTATCATGACCATAATTTTACGACTGCTAAAAGTCCGGAAGAATTTGTTGAGTATATCTTTACAGTCTAAGTAGCCTTAATGTTTCTTTGAAAAATATATTTAATACATATTACAGAACCTGGTTCCTTGTAGCAATTTTTTTGGTTATTGTCGTAATAATTAGTGGGGTAATTAGAGCAGATGAACATACATTAGATTACATAATACTCTGTTCAATTATATCTGTAATAAGTATCACATTATTTTTGGGCGGATTCTTTCATTTCTATTATGAATTCATCCGGCCAAGGAGAATTAAAAAGCTGATTCAAAAAAGTGAACTGACCTATTTATCAAAAATGGGATTTGAGTTTGATAATGAAAATTTCATTTATACCGGTTATTATAAATCCTACTATATAGTTATAAATGCAGATACGGATACTTATTTCGGAGATGCAATTGTATTATCCGCACTAATAAATCCTGCTAAACATCAAATCGGTGTATTACAGGAATTACAGAAGTGGTATGAACTGAAAATTCAGGCTGGGAATTACTCTGTTGCTAGAAGAATGTATTTTTTATTCAAAGCCCCCAACAAAGAAAAACTAACTAAGCAGTTGAATTTATTGATCTGTGATTTACAAAGTAGTAACATCAAACCTACAGAGCTTTAAATTTTCAATTTTTCTTTTTCTAACCTACTATAATATAATAAAAATTGTTGAATGATATTGAATTAATTCAGCATCTGGTTGTTAATTACAACAAAAGCGAAAAATGGCTAACCCAAAGAAGATTGTCGTCGTTGGCGGTGGATTTGCAGGTCTTGAATTCGTTAAGGGATTAGGTAACAATCCGAATTTCGATATAGTTTTAGTCGACAGTAACAACTATAATTTCTTCCCACCATTAATTTATCAGGTATCAACAGGCTTTATGGAACCCTCCGCCATAAGTTATCCTTTTCGTAAAATCCTGAGAAATTTGAAAAATGTACATTTTCGATTGGGTTCATTGGAAAGAGTAGTGCCGGCAGAAAATAAAGTCATATTAAGTAATGGGGAACTTGATTATGATATACTTGTAATGGCAACCGGTACCGAAACAAACTTTTTTAACAATAAGAATATTGCCGAAAAAAGTTTGCCCATGAAAACAATAAGTGATGCACTTTCTTTAAGAAACACAATACTAACAAGACTTGATCGCGCTACCAGAATGGAAAGCACAGCAGAGAGAGTGAAATTACTCACCTTTGTAATTGCCGGTGCAGGCCCAACAGGAGTGGAGCTTTCTGGAATTTTAGCTGAAATGAAAGCATCGATCATAATGAAAGATTATCCTGAATTAAAAAAACAGGATTTAGGAGGGATACACTTAATAGATGGTCAAAAGTCGGTACTTGCGGCTATGTCAAAAAATGCTCAAAAATATACTTCAAAAAAACTGGCAAGCCTGGGCGTTACTTTAACAATGAATACCTTAGTTGAAGATTTTGATGGAGATACTGTTTACTTATCAAATGGGAATAAAATCCCTTCGAGAAATCTAATATGGGCTGCCGGTGTTGCAGCAAAAACCTTTGAAGGTTTTTCAAAAGAAAGTATTGGAGCAGGTAGACGATTGAAAACAAATCGCTATAACAAAGTAGAATCCTATGACAATATTTACGCATTAGGAGATTGCTCAATTATTCAAGGAGATAAAAACTATCCGGAAGGTCATCCTCAATTGGCGCAGCCGGCAATGCAACAAGCACAAAATCTCGCAGAAAACCTCTCTTCAAAAACGCAGAATTGGAAACCTTTTGAATATAATGATAAAGGTTCATTGGCAATTATAGGAAGAAACAAAGCAGTATTAGATTTCCCTAAACAAAAGTATTTTGTTAAAGGATTTCCGGCATGGTTAATATGGATCTTTGTTCATATAATGGGACTCGTAAATTTTAAAAACAAACTACGAACCCTTTATAACTGGTTAGGATATTATATCTATAAAGATCAATATTTCAGAATGATCATTAAACCAACTGAAAGAATAAAATCGTAGAAACAATTTTCGCTTTAGAACCTATTTCATGTATACAAATTTACCGTCTCTTCATTTTTTAAGGAAAGGCGAATTATATGTATAAGTCAGCTTAAGGGCAAGGCTCAATTGTAGCTTCAAAAGTAGCATTTTGCTCCACTTCAAATCCTGCTTCAAGAGAAATTAGGTTTCCTTTGAAATAAACACTTCCACCATTAGGAACCATTCCATCCGAAACAATAGAATCCGAAACCTCATAAACATCATCCGGAATTACATTGCCACGATACATGTAAACCAAGCAAGGGTCGGAAACGGGGCAGCTAACGGCTGTTGTGAAGAATATCTTCATCTGAGAACTTCCGGAATCACCATTTTCGCCATCCTGCAAAATAGCAGTTACTGATTGAACTGTGTTATTTATGATTACCTGGATACTTGGCACATTAGAAAATACGCCATACAACATAGTATTTCCATTTTCATCATCATATAAAATAGTGACTTCTTCGATGTAACGATCCGCAACAGATCCACCTAAATTATTTTCAATACCATAAATCGTGAAGTTAACCCCTGTTTGAGGAGTAGTGAAATTCATAGTAGAACTAACGGTAGTGGTACCGGTTGTGAAAATTGATGAAGTAGGGAAGTTAGTAAAGGTTTGTCCTGATCCACCGCAAATACCACAAACGTCGGTACTTGAAGCTGATGCATCATTGTCATCACAATCTAATGCAACACAAACACCATCACCATCATTATCTGTATAAGTACCTACACAATCACAATTGGCATCATAGGCATCGTTAATCGTACAAGGATCACCATCATCGCAAGGACCTGTATTAATTAATATCGCAGGATCAAATGGGTCGCAATCATCAGCATTACAAACACCATCATTATCCGAATCTTCAAAGGTACCAGCGCAATTACAACTGTTGTCATAAACATCATTAATTGTACATGGGTCTCCATCGTCACAAGCAGTTCCAGCTCCACCCGCTAAAGGGTCTGTGTCATCACAATCATCCATAGTACATATACCGTCACCGTCTGCATCCATCAAAGTGCCAACACACTGACAAGTTGCTGTAGTAACATCATTAACAGTACATGGGTCACCATCGTCACAAGAAGCACCAACAGTATGCACATTCGGATCGATTACATTACAATCGTCATTATTACAAATACCATCTCCATCCGAATCATAAAAAGTACCAACGCAATTACAATTGGCATCTAAAACATCACTCACCGTACAAACATCATTGTCATCACAACTATCACCTACAGCACCAATTGCCGGATCATTATCATCACAATCATCAGCTGCACAAACACCATCTCCATCCGCATCAACATAAGTACCCACACAAACACAAGCTGCTGAAGTAATATCATTAATCGTACAAGGATCACCGTCATCGCACGTTGCGCCTATAGTATTTACATTCGGATCGATTACATTACAGTCATCATTATTACAAACACCATCTCCATCCGTATCATAAAAAGTACCTGCACAATTACAATTCGCATCATATACATCACTTACGGTACAGGGGTCATTATCATCACAAGAAGAACCAGCTCCTGCAACTGCAGCATCATTATCATCGCAATCATCAGGTGTACAAACATTATCTCCATCCGCATCATTTAACACACCTACACATTCGCAATTAGCAGTAGTTATATCATTAAAAGTACAAGCAATACCATCGTCACACGGTGCGCCTACAGTAAACACATTAGGGTCAGCAGGATCGCAATCATCCACATCACAAACACCATCTCCATCCGTATCTACAAAAGAACCGGCACATAAACAATTCGCATCATAAACATCATTGATAGTACAAGCATCATTATCGTCACATGCGCTACCCGGACCGGCTACCATTGCATCGTTATCATCGCAATCATCGGCAATACATAAACCATCATTATCATCATCAGTGTATTCACCAACACACATACAATTTAAATCAAGCGTGTCATTAATAGTACAAGGATCAAGATCGTCACACATTGCGCCGTAATCACATTCATCTTTTATAATCGTAAAATAGTCTTCAACAACTCCGGTCTCTCTTAAGAACTTCATTCTTAGAGTATCTTCATGCACATCCATCACACAAGAACCCAATTGCTTAACGGAGTAATACATAGCCGGATGATTTAACGCTCCATTACCGGTAATTTTACCCGAAGAACCGGCCGTTAAATAAACAGCACCTTTTCCGGCATCATCACCCTGTCTCCATTTTTCATAATGCCCACTTTGATCTTCACGACCGTCAGTATAACCTCGGTCACCGTATGTATTTAAAGCCGCATCAAAAGATGATGAAAAACCATAATGCTCTGTTAAGAGATAAGAACGCTCATAACTATGACTGTGCCCTGAAAGCACTATATCTGCACCGTATGATTCAAGAAGAGGAAGAAAATTCTGACGCATGTCAATTAAGTTTCCCTCAGTATCTGAATTGTGAGAGCCTTTCGTATAAGGTGGGTGGTGAAACAGTGCAACGATCCAGTTAGCGGTCGTGTTCTGTAAATCGGATTCACACCAGTTATACATAGAGCCGCCAACAGAACGACTTGTTTGATAAGAATCTAAAACAATAAAATGCACATTACCATAATCAAAAGAATAGTAAGCTTCAGTACCTGAAGCAGTACCTCCCGATTCTCCATTAACCGGAAAAGTAAAAATATCATAATACGGACCTGTCTGAGTCGCACCGTTTGTGCTGTGCCCATCATGGTTACCTAAGCAAGACCATGCAATTGTATTTTGCATTTGATCTTCATACATGTTTTCGAAAATCGCATATTGATACTGAGTATCTGTTCCGTCATTATAAGCATTGTCGCCCAAAAACAACATTAAATCAGTATGATCAGTACCGGCATAATTATAATACGCATTTCTAACGTTTCTTTGATTGTTGTTTGCTGTACCACAATCACCTAAAATCCAGGCACGAACGGGGTCGGTAGAGCCAATAACCGGATGCGTTTTAAAATATAATTCCGGGTCAGCCGCTTTTAAAATAAAAGAGCTGTTAGCAATTTCATAATAATAAACCGTAGCCGGATTTAAACCGGTTAATGTTATTTCGTGATCCGTTTTCGGATTTAAATCTTTAATAGTATCATTTAAAGCGGTAGTGCTTGAACCATAATGCAAAACAGAAACCGTAGGGTCGGCCGTTCGCCATTTAATCGTAACACCATCTTCCGTACCTTTTTGAAGATACGGTCCGCGTATGATGCTTGTTAAACCTGCTATATTCCCAACTAAACTGGCATCAAAACTAATGTCAGAACTGGTAGCACTTTGCTGATGTACTTCAATAGCTAAAATATTAGTTCCGGCAACTAATGTGTTTATGTAAGAATTATTATAAAGAGCATTTTCACCAGAGTTTCCGGATGCGAAAGTATTATAGTCAACCGTTCCAACAGGCATATTTACCCGATCAATTTCAACACCGTTTAAATAAACAACAGCACCATCATCATACATTAAATCAAGCGTAACATTATCGTACAAAGAAGGATTGGCAACATTAAATTCTTTTACAAAATATGCTGTTTTAGTATTTGAATTAATTACTGTTGCTTCATCCGAATCTCCATAGCCCAATTGAGCCGGACCAGTGGCCCATGCACTGTGATCATATGTTTCATCTGTCCATTCATCCGAACTTTGATCAGCCGGTTCATCCTCCTGATCATAATAAGCCCAATTTTCATTAAAAAGAACAAAGTTCGTAGAAGAAGAAATTTGAGC
>JAHDHT010000055.1:0-1067 GCA_020631175.1 Chitinophagales bacterium | reverse complement strand
AGTCTAAATTTCATACTTATAGTGCCTCAATTTTCGATTCAATTGTCGCCAGAAGATCTTTTATCGCAGGTCGGGATTGTAGTCGATTCGGAAGAGTTCTTATTTCAGCTTTCGCCTTATTTAAATCAGCAAGCGCTTTATCACCTTGATTATCAGCAATATATATACTTGCCCGTTCAACTAATGCAAACTCCTTTCTATCCATCAATTCAATCACCCGACTCTGTCCTTTCAATGCTAATTCATAATCACCAAACTCCACAAATCGCTTCACCATTGTTTTATATAAAACCAGCAAAGGGCCCAGATCGCGAATACCGTTCTCCAGCATAACTATAGATTGATTTCGGCAGTATTTCGTTGCACAAGAAGCCCATGCATTCGAGGCTTCCAGATAATTTTCAATGATGCGCTTGTTCGAAAAACGAATCACCTTTTCATACAGCAAGGCCGCATCATCATAACAAGCCTGTTCCATATAAGAATCCGCCATCAAACGCAGGTATTGCACATGATTCGGACTCTCTTCCAGGATTTGCTCCAAATAAAGCTCACATTGATAGTAATTTTTAAGCGCCAGATGCGTTTTTGCCAGCTGAAAATACAATTCCGGCTCCTCATAACCCCGCTCGATAGCCTGATGAAAATCAACCAAAGCATTCAAATGCGACTGATGCTGATACTGCAAAGAACCCCGTTTCATGTACAGCTCAGCCGAATCCGGATGCGCCTCGATCGCCTCATCCAATTCCGCAATCCGCTCCTCCAGATCCCCATGCGAAAAAGCACAAAATGGCAATCCCGAAAGCAATAACACAACAGCAACAATTAAGTAAAAACGATCAAACTGGATCATGCTTCAAATTTACGATGAAACATCAGATTTGTTATGATTTTGGGTGGGATTTGGGCGACCGGGCAGGCTTTCCGGTACAATCTTTTGCCTGCCTGCCAAGAGCCGGTCCGCAGCTGTAAGCTTCCGCTGGTCGCTCCCATCTGCGGCCTTGCTCTAAGCAGCCATACAAAAGTATTTCCCCTGCAATCCTTGTCGCGGGTTTTTCAGATGC
>JAHDHT010000335.1 GCA_020631175.1 Chitinophagales bacterium | reverse complement strand
CTATTACAGATTTACAAGGTAAAACGATTAGAGTTATTGACTTAACGAACGGCACGCAAAAAATTGACATTAGTAATTTGTCGGAAGGAATTTATTTTGTTGCTGCTCAGGGACGAACAGAATTTAAAATTCAAAAACTTACGGTTTATTAAAGCCGGCATTAGAAAATAAATAAAAAAAGCGGATCATTAATTTTGATCCGCTTTTTTTATTTTGATTTGTTTAACCATTTTAAAAATGGGTTCATATAAAAATTGTCTTCTTTGAAGTCAAAATTATCATCATATTCATTTCCGATTAATTTTTGAAAAACATTTTCTTCTACATCACCTTTTACATTATTCCTTTTTTTCAGATAGTAATCTAATGACCGTAAAACACTTATTTTAAATTTTTCATTTTTAATTTCTTCATGACAGGCAAATTCATAAAATTTCAAATGCAATAACATTGTTTCGGTTGTCTTTGTGATTGGCAATTGATTAAACTCGAGAACAACATCAAGACATGCTTTAAAATCTTCTTTAACAAAATAAGCGGCAACAAGACACAATAAAGTTTGTCTGATATTCAACCACTGAGAATCCTTATACCTTACTAAAATAGCATCAATCTGACTTCTTTGTTCTATTATTTTATTAAAGTCTCCTTTCATGCAATAAAAGAAAACTTTATTTGTCTCAAGAATTGAATTAAAGATTAAATTATAATCATTCTCTTCTTGCAAATACGTATTTATTTCAGCCTCCAGTTTTAAGATACTTTGTTGTGCTAATTGTAAATCATTTGAATTTAAAGCTGCCTGAATTAAATTACTTATTGAAAGTAAATATGGTCGTAGATTTTTTCTGCTTTTTTCTAAATCTTCAGCATAAAGATTAACAACCATAAAAGCATTGTGTGCTGCATCAGTATAATTTGAATCTATCGTGCTTATTAAATGTTTTGTTTTATAATAGTTTACTTTATGTATACCTGAAAGCTCCTTTTCATCAATCAACAATATTGAGTTTTGTTTTACTTTTTTTAGCAGAGACTGTACTCTTTCTGTAAGGCCCTCTTTCACGAAGAATTGCATACATTCCATTGCGTCATCATAAACACAAACATACTCTTGATCACGTGCAATTTTATTGCAGGTGTCAATCAGTAAACGACGAACAATTTTTGAATTTTTGTTTGAACGTTCTGTTTGAAACAAATAACGAATTTTGTAACTCAATAAAACAACTGCCCAGGCAGAATAACCCTTTTCTTCACATAAATCAAGGCCCTTTTCAATCCACTCTTCTGATATCTTAGTATGATTTACCCGAAAGCCTAATTCTATTTTGGAAAGCATCGAAATTATATTGGCATCTTTAGATCGCACAAAGTGAAGATCAATTAAAGATTCAAGAATTTGATTCTTTAAACGATGCTTTGCATAAGTAAACTGTTCTTTAGAAATATATTTACTGGTAGCTTTTCTAAGCTTTTCTTCGTCGTATTCCTCCTGACGATTAATTGCCTTAAATAAAATAGCCGATTGGTTATTCTTTAATTTATTATACTTTGAAACATATAAATTAAAGTTTCTTTTTTCTGACTTATTTAAAGACTGAACTAAATCATATAATAAATCACTCATAATTTGATGCTTTGTTAAATAGGTAAATGTTTAATTTTCCAGCAATCAATTAATAATGAGGATTTTATACCATTTTAATGAAGGTGAATTTATGTTTTTAAGCGCGCGAAAATTCATTTAATCAGTTCTTGTTTTTATTTAAATTAGTTGAATTCATAAAAATTGTCAATTTTAAAATTGACTTTTCATAATCTATTTTCATTAATGAAAAAACGCCCTATCTAATGATAAGACGTTAAGGTAAGTATATATAAAGAAATATATTTATTACTGTTTTATAAATAACGACAATTCGATATAAGGAATAAAATTTAGCTGTAAGAAAATTAGCAAATTATTTGATATTCAATAAACATATTGAACATGTCAATTATATTTATCCTGTTGTTTTTAAAGTAATCTTACAAACAATTCAATCAAACAAAGTCTCTATTTTTTTTCTAGTTCACCATTTTCTTGAGCATATGTTCGCCCCCATAATGCTAATTCATTTAACAACGGTATTAATGTTTTACCTTTTGAAGACAAACTATATTCTACTCTTAATGGTACCTGTTGATATTGTTTTCTAAGCACAAATCCATCTTCTACTAAAGCTTTCAACTGAAGGCTTAACATTTTCTCCGTTATATCAGGGATTTGTCTTTTTAATTCCCCAAAGCGATATGTTTTATTTCTTAAATACCAGAGAATCACAGACTTCCATTTACCTCCAATAAAAAACATAGTTACATCAAGCGCGCAATGAAAGATGTTTCCTTCAATTCTAAAAATGAATTCTTCTTCATTTATAATCATATATAAAGTAATTTTTCATGTATACTGTCATAATTGACAGTACCTGATCCGGAACTAAAAGTACTATACTTTTGATAGTAAAGGTACATTTAAATAAAATAAACGTATGAAAATTTTAATTACAGGAAGCAATCGAGGCATAGGAAGAGCACTTGCCGAGATGGCTTTGAAAAACGGGCATGAAGTGATCATTACAGCCCGAAAGCCGGAAGACGAACAAGCAACACTAAATGATTTAGAACACTTAAGTCCCGGTAATGTACATTTTCAGCAGCTTGACGTAAGTAATGCTGATAGTATTCGAAATGCCGCGAGCTCTTTATCTCAAAAATTTGATTCGATTGACGTATTAGTGAATAATGCCGGAATCATAAGCGATAGCAAAGGAACAGATTTGGTAAATGCTAAAGAAGTAGAGCGTATTATGCAAACAAACTTTTATGGTCCGCTTCAAAATTCACAGGCTCTGCTGCCGATTTTGCGAAAGTCGAAATCTGCTAAAATTATAAATGTATCGAGTGGAATGGGTGCTTTAGATGGAATGGGTGGAGGCTACGCAGCTTATCGCTTATCCAAAACTGCCTTAAACGGTTTAACTGCTGTTATGGCTGCCGACTTATCCGGTGAAGGAATCAAAGTGAATGCAGTTTGTCCGGGATGGGTACATACGGACATGGGTGGAAAAGATGCACCAAGAACTCCTGAACAGGGAGCTGCAAGTATTTATTATTTAATCGAAAATGAAAATGTAGTCAGCGGAAAATTTTACC
>JAHDHT010000334.1:1870-3213 GCA_020631175.1 Chitinophagales bacterium | reverse complement strand
TTTTCTTTACCGTAATTTTTCATGTAGCTAAAAGGTCCGCCTGTGAAGGGTAGAAATCCAATGCCAAATACAGCACCGGTATCGCCTGCTTTTTCTGAATCGATAATGCCTTCATTCAAACACATTTTGGCTTCATTTAATAACATAAATAAACCTCTTTCCTGAATTTCTTTTTCACTTAAGGTTTTACTTCCATCCCCTTTAAAAAAGTCGTATACTTTTTCATTTAGGCCGGTACGTTTTCCTTTGCTGTCATATTTAAAAAAGCCGACACCTTTCTTCTTTCCAAGTAAGCCTTTCTTTACCATTTCAGGAATCGACAAATTCACTTCGGCACCTTCTCTTCCTTCGACAGCTTTAATGCCGGTACCCACAACGTGCGAAGCTACATCTAATCCTACTTCGTCTAACAATTTAAACGGACCTACCGGGAAACCTAAGTTTTCCATAGCGGAATTAATGGATTTGATATTATATCCTTCATCCACCATTACCAAACATTCATTGATGTAAGGCATTAATATCCGGTTAACATAAAAACCCGGACAGTCGTTAACAACGATAACAGTTTTACCTTGTCTTACTCCAAGATCGAAGCAAGCCTCAATAACTTTTTCTGAAGTATGTTTTGTTTTTACAATTTCCAGTAAAGGCATTTTCGGTACCGGAGAAAAATAATGCATGCCAATTACCTGTTCAGGATTTTTAGCATGTTCTGCCATTTCAGTAACCGAAAGAGCAGAAGTGTTTGTTGCTATAATTACGTTTTTGCTGCAATTTTCCTGAATCTCATCAATGATCTTTTTCTTAAGATCCATTTTTTCGAGTACTGCTTCAATTACAATATCCGTTTCTTTAAAATTGCTGTAATCTAATCTTGGATTGATTTTATCCATTATTTTTTCAGCATCCATATAGCGAAGCGTTTTGTACTTCACTTTTTTCATTAAGTCTTTCCAGATTTGTTTTTGCGCTTTGCTTATTGTTTCTCCGCTGATATCTTTTAAATAAACTTCAATGTCGTTTTTCACAGATACTTCCGCAATTCCACTTCCCATAAAACCGGCTCCAATCATTCCAAGTGTTTTAAGCGGCTTCTTTGGTTCTTTTCTTTTTTTATTATCCGTCATGATATAAAAAAGATTTCTTAAACCTTCGCTTTCTTTTGAAAGTAAAAGTTGTTCGAATAATTCCAGCTCTTTTTCGTATCCGGCTTTCATTCCTTTTTCAAATCCTGTTTCAACACAATCGATAATTGCAGGAATTGCAGGATAATTTCCTCTTGCCTGTTTGTCAGCCATTTTTCTGGCTTGATTGAACATGATTCTTCTGCTATATGAAGT
>JAHDHT010000334.1:0-1770 GCA_020631175.1 Chitinophagales bacterium | reverse complement strand
CCGCCCGGAAGGATGCCTAATTTCACTTCCGGTAATGCAATTTTTGTGGAAGGATCATCTGTCGCAATTCTTGCGTGGCAGGCTAAAGACATTTCACAACCCAAACCATAACAGGTGCCATGAATAGCTGCAATGAATGGTTTCGGACTGTTTTCAAGTTTTGACAAAATTTGATGTCCGTATGATTGTATTGGTCTGAAGTCACCTTCTTTTTCGATTTCAAAGGCTTTTATATCTGCTCCAGCCATAAAATCTTTTTGCCCGGAAATTAAAACGACGCCTTCGATGGATTTGTCTTTTAACAAATCATCGAAAAATTCGCCCATCATTTCGATCACATCCGGCGAAACAATATTTACTCCGTCTCTTTTATTATCAATCCAGATGGTACAAATGCCATCTTCGATTTCTTTCGTAAAAAATTGATCTGCTTTCATTATGCTTCGTATTTTTTAATCAACATTGCATGTCCGTGAGCACCTGCGGCACAGGCGGCAAGCACACCATACTTTCCTTTTTCGTGAATTAATCTGTTTGCTGTGGTGGTTAGTAATCGGGCACCAGTAGCACCGAAGGGATGGCCTATAGACAATGAGCCTCCCCAAAGATTGAATTTGTCCATTGGCACTTCACCGACAGCTTTTTTACGACCTAATTTTTCTTTTGCAAATTCTTCAGATGCCAGGCATTTAATGTTAGAAAGAATTTGTCCGGCGAAAGCTTCATGAAATTCAACAACATCCATATCATCGAAAGTCATTCCTGTTTTCTCGAATAATTTTGCAACGGCATAAGCAGGACCCAATAGTAATTCATTTTCGAGACTCTGACCTGTAAAAACAAAATCGACTAATTCTGCCTTTGGTTTCAGTTTTAAAGCTTTTGCTTTTTCTTCCGTCATTAATAAAACGGCTGATCCTCCATCTGTAAGGAAGGATGAGTTAGCTGCTGTCAGACTTCCGAATTTCTTATCAAATGCCGGTTTTAGTTTTGAAATTTTTTCAATGCTACTATCGCCTCTAACACCATCATCCATATGAATCAACTCAAATGAAGGTGGGGGAGAAACGGCTACTACTTCTTTTGAAAGATGTCCGTCTTCCCATGCTTTGGCAGCCATTTGATGAGATCGTACAGCAAAAGCATCCTGATCTTCTCTACTGATTTCTAATCTGGCGACCATAATGTCACAATCTTGTCCCATTACTCTGTTAGTAGAATACTCGGCCACTTTAGGTGGGTCGGGAGCAAAATCACCCGGTCTAAGACTGGTGCCGAATTTTAAATAGTCTGCAGTTGATTTTAACTTTTGTGCTTTGAAAAGTTTTTTCTGCATTTCCTTTTTGTAAGCAATCGGTGTCGCTGATGTATTATCCACTCCACCGGCGATTACGACTTCGGCCTGTCCGGTAAACAATTCCATCCAGGCATTTGAAATAGCTCTGTTAGCAGAAATACAAGCCTGAGTTACCGTTTGGCAAGGCGTAGTATTCGGTATGCCGGCAGATAAAGCAGCTTCTCTGGCTACATTGCTGGTTTTCAGATTTGAAATAACAGTACCCATTATTACCTGATCAATTTCAGCAGGGTCGATTCCTGTTTTATCTAATAAGCCGGAAATGGCATATTTACCGAGTTGGTAAGACATTAAGTCCATGTAAGCACCACCTGATTTAAGAAAAGGTGTACGGCATCCATCGACTAAGACGATTTTTTTGCTCATGATTAATAGAATTGCCGCAAAGGTACGGAATCCGGAGGAAGTTCAAG
>JAHDHT010000054.1:18068-19995 GCA_020631175.1 Chitinophagales bacterium | reverse complement strand
GTATATGGTCCATTGATACCGGGACCACTTATAAAAAAACCGAATGCATCATTTACAAATGAGTTTACGAACTCCGGATACTCTTCGCTTGCAAAAACAAAGTCAAACGAAACTGTTGAAGCAGTAGGGATAAAATCAAATTCAATAATACCTACATCAAAACCCGAATTTCCTGCTAACTGATCCAGATCAGGGTCTCCGGGTGGATAAGGATAATAGTATCCATTCATGTTACCGGTAGCAGAACCGGTATTATTTGGCCCGGGTGCACTTGAAACGCCTCCTGTGGCCATGATTATCCCATCATCAATTCCGATGGCTGTTGTACCATTTGAAAAGTATCCAAACTGATCCTGATTACCGTCTGAGGTTATATTTGAAACAGTAAAACAGGTGCCGTCTATAAAAACGTCTTCGACTAATGACTGCACTGTGAAATTAGGGTCCACCAAAATATTTTGAGCATTTACACTAAATGCTGAAAACAATATTGATATAAGAAACAATCCTTTTATTTTCCTACTTAAGCAACCGATTGACATACCCCCTGAAATTCTAAACTCAATAAATGTGACTCGTACTTTATTGTGTTAGAAAGATAACAAATTGTTAACAAATGACTGTATTTGAACTAGTAGAAAACAATAAGTTACAAGGCTAAAAACTAATTGAAAGCAGCATAATAAACTGTAATAGAATAAGTAAGGTAAACAGGTATTCTATACCCGTTACAAAAATGAGGTTATGTTAAATAGCTTACAATATCCGAATTAAAAACGCGGACAGTAAAGAAGTGGATATTTACGCTTAGGATCGAACAAGCTACCGATATATTGCATTGCCACTTCAAATCCTCCTTGGAATTCGGTAGGATCTTTCAAACCTGTCGTAGCGGCAAGGTCATAGCTGATACCAAATCTGAAGTTTTTATAATCTAATCCACCCATGAAAATAATTTCATGCGGTACTCTGAACCAACCACCAACATATAAAGCTGTTCTTGGGGAGTTTCTTGAGTTTTGAAGAAAATGATATCCTAAAGCTGCACCTACATTAACTTCTGTTACCGAAGCTTGTGTCATGAATAAAGCGCTTGGCGAAATACTTACTTGTTTGTTTACAAAGATTTCAGAACCGGCATGTACGACATATCTTGATGATAGTCTATTATCAGAACCTAAGAATGTTTGAATTGGCTGCGTAAAATGATAGAATGCACCTCCTGCATAGAAAGAAACATTATCGCTTACATTTCCACTAAACAAAAGTCCCGTATTGAAATCAAAATAGTCAAAGGTCTGAGCCTGTACCGGTTCGCCATTTGCTATAGATGGATCGGGACCGCCATCCGTAATTTGATTTGGGAAAATCAGATTAGCAAAATTTATACTGTATTGAGTATATCCACCTTGAATACCAAGGGATACATAATACTTTTGCCATCTGTCAAGACTTTTATGATAAGCAACAGAACCTAGTATAGATACATTGTTCAAGTTTCCGTCTCCTGATCGATCGTTAAAAATCTGAAGACCTAAACCTACATGATCAGACTTAAGAGCAGTTCTTAAGGCCGGCATATCAAATGAAGCACCTACTGTTTCATAAGGAACCGGAACCTGAGCATACTGATTTCTGTAAATTGCAGTAAATCGATAGCTTCCGTTAAGGTTACCTGTTAGCGCAGGGTTCAGCGTTAATGGACTCGCGTAAAACTGGCTAAAATGAATGTCCTGAGCTTTAATATCAGAACAAATCGTAAGCATAGCCACTAATGCCAATAAAATTAATTTACTTCTTTGCATACCTCTTTGTTTTTAAACGCCAGCCAATAGCTTTGGTTAGAATCAATAAATTTAAACAAATGTGGATAAAAGCCTAAAGAATTTGGCGATTTCCTTAAAAAATAACGTTTAAGTGATATTGA
>JAHDHT010000054.1:15062-17968 GCA_020631175.1 Chitinophagales bacterium | reverse complement strand
CCTAATCCGGGTACTATATATCCCTTCTCATTAAGATGAGGGTCTAATGCGGCTGTCCAGATTTTTACATCCGGATATTTTTGAAGCACATTATTTACTCCCTCTTCACTTGAGACCACTGCAGCGATATGAATTTCCCGGGGCTTACCAAATGGTTGAATTAATTCGATTGTTTTGATCAGGCTTGCTCCGGTAGCCAGCATTGGGTCGGCCAGAATTAAAGTTCGGTTTTCAAGATCAGGAGAAGTAATATACTGCAAAGCAATTTCAAAGGAGCCATCATTATTGTGTTTGCGATAAGCTGCAACAAAAGCATTATCTGCCGCATCGAAAAAATTTAATAAGCCATAATGCAGCGGTAAACCAGCACGAAGAATACTAATTACAATTGGTTCATTTTTAATTTTATTTACATTAGTTGTTGCTAATGGGGTTTCAATTTCAACTGTCGTATAGTTTAGTTCTTTACTTATTTCATACGCCAGAATATTACCGATTCTTTCAACGTTTTTTCTAAACCGCATCCGGTCTTTTTGTTGCTCTTTATTTCTTAGCTCGGCAAGATAAACGGATATTAAACTGTTTCGTTGACTTAAGTCTATTAGCATTTTAAATTTTTTTGTTGGGTGGATGAATTTTTATTTTTTAATCCATTTTAAAGGTGCCGGAAGTTTATTCATTTTTAAGCGTGGAATTATTTTTTCTTTTGCTCCAAAACTTTTAAAAAATTTAGCTACACCCGGCAATGAAGATCCTTCAAAATCAAAAACCTGTTTTTCGTTAATGAAATTTTTAATCGAATGATGAATTAATAATGCCATCAAATTTTTCTTTTTTGCTTCTACTGTGGAGACATTGATAAAATTAATTACCTTTTGCTTTGTAATGAATAAAGTGATTAAAGCTACTGTTTTTTTGTCTTCATTTTCGATGAAAAAAGAATGCAGCATTTTATGCTCATCCATTAAATTCAGAATCGAATTTAATTGTGAAATTTGTTCTTCCTGAAGTTCTTTGAAAATTTCAGGTTTTACTTTTTTATAAAAATTGATTATTTTTTCAGTAGTACAAATTGATTTTATTTCGTTTATATGTTTATCTGCAATTTTTATTTCTCTTCTTCGATTGTAAACATAAGCTGCAAATAAAGCTTCTTCATTATCGGGGAATTGTAATTCGAAGTTCGGCTTACTTTCACTTTCGTTTTTACCGGTAAATGTGTTTGTATTTAATGGATAGTCGTAATACAATATTTTATCCGGTATAGATTGAATAAACAATTTGTATTCATCTTCCAGTATTTCTCTTTCAGCAAAAAGACCCAGTTGCGGACAGATAAAAGGCTGGTATAAATAATGGATGTTTAGTTTCTTTTTAATTGGCAAGGGCATTATAATTTCATAATCTCCTTTCACAAGGGCTTGCCAGTCTTTGGCCACTGTGTCTAAATACCATGTATAGGCATATGGCAAAGACTGAACCGATAGTCTTACCGTTTCATCCCATTTTTGTTCATTGATTTGTTCTCTTTTAAGGTGGCGTATCAAATTTACTTTACTTTGCGTAGTCTAAAATCTGTTCAAAAGTTTTTTTCCATCCCGCCCATTCCTGCGTATCACTTAAAGCATTGTTATGCCATATAAAGATAAAAGTTCCTCCTACTGATTTAGTTAAATTTATAATTGGCTTCATTTTTTCAAAAGCCAATTCAGGACTTAATTTTAAATAGTAATTTAAAGAAGCATCCATACCCTGAAAAGGAAATATTTTTAAAGATGTCTTTGTTTCCTTTTTAAGGTTATAGAAATTAAATGGAAAAGCTATTCCTGCCCGAAAGCCGGGTCGTTCAGGGTAACCCAATGAGTAGTCTCTTTCTATTCCCTGCTCGATTAAATTTTCATATGTATTTGGCCATTTTATCATTAAATAATGTTGTCTGCTAATTACAATGTCTCTTTTGAGCACATTTTCGAGATTAACAATTTCTTTATTCAGGATGCTTACATTTTTATTACTTCCAAACGATGGATGGATGCCAATTCTTGCATGGTCGGAGACTGATTTAATTAAATTGGTAAATTGAATACTGTTAATACTTATATTTTTATCATGTATTCCGTAGTCTCCAACTAGGAAGAAAATTAAAGACTTTAGCTTTCTGCTTTTTAATTGATTTATAAAATAGTTAAATGTATTATAAGGATCTTTTTCAATTCCACTTATTACTTTAAAGCGTTTTAAAATTGCTTTCCAGTTTAATTTTCTAAGATCACTTAAAAAGCCACCTGTATTTCTTACTAAGCCTTTATGACGGTAGGCATAAGCCATATCAATATCGAAAGTTGGCATAAAACGATATTTCAGTTCTTTAAATTGCAATGCCGGAAAATACGCTTCGAGTATAGTGCGTATTTGATTTGCCCAAATATTGACGACTGGTATTTCGAGAAAATCAGATTTATAGGCTAATGAGTTTTCAACTTTAAATCTTCCGTATTGATCTATTTTATGTGGAAGATATTCTTCATATCTGCTTACGAGGTAAAAAATGCAGGCAAAAGGATCGTAGGTTAAGTCGCTGTGTTCATTTTGGGTTTGATAAAAAACGGGAACATCTCCGATTCGGGTAACGATGATGGATTGTGTTTTTATTTTTTTCTCGAACAGGAGTTCGGTTGATTGAATGAAGGGGACTTTCTTAATATTTTCTTTGCCATATACTATTTTGGCCTGATCGATGGTTTCGAATTCCTGGAAGTTGGTAGTGATTTTGAAATCAAGCCCTAAGAGATCGTTAAAAACGAGTTCGAAAGTATATCTGACTCTGTTGGTCAGTTTGGGTACGTAAACGAGTAAAGCCAAGCTTATAAATTGATGCTGCTAATTTAAGGATTTTTGGGTAGCAC
>JAHDHT010000054.1:13000-14962 GCA_020631175.1 Chitinophagales bacterium | reverse complement strand
GTTATCGAACCGCAAGTTCCCTCCGCTTCGGTCGGGAAAAGTTCGGTCTTTTTTTTACCGCAGAGGACGCAGAGACGAATTTGCTGTTGTTCGGATGAGAAAATGACACAACAAGTACTTGGCTAAAAAAACTGAGAACTAATTACTGATTACTGAAAACTCTTGCGACTTGTACCTTACTGCTTTTTTTTACCGCAATGGCGCAAAGACGCAAAGGCTGTTGTTCGGTCTTCTTTTGAAGGTAGAAGGTAGAAGATTCGAAATTAGAAATTTGAAGATTTGAAGGCAGAAGGGATTTTTTAGTTATTGTGTTAAGTGTTTGTCCACCTAACATTCGCTGTGCTCAAGCGGTCCCGCCCGCGGGACAGAAGGCGGCTACACTTTTAATCAAATGCTTTTGAACTTGACACTTAAGCCTGACACTTTAACTCGAAACCCATCTGTGCAACTAAGTACTTTGTACTATGCTACCCATAAAAAATTCTATCGCAAAATAATCGCTTCATCTAGCCGGGATTGAAATGGAAACCCGCAGCTGGTGAAGTGCATTTCAGTATGCTTGAGCGAAGGCTGACAGCGGAAGACTAGCGAATGCTATACTGAAACGCCTGAACCGGGAGCGCGTTGGAATGGAAAGCGCGTGAGTGGGTTATTCGAGCTGCTGTGTGTTGTTGCTTCAAAAAAGTGTCGATACCAACCCGCTGTTTAGCTTAAAAATTTTGCTTGTTTTAGGTATTGGGTTTTGAGTAGCGGGCAGATTTTGTAGCGTTCGTCTTTGGTGTCTTCGTAGATGGCTTCGAGGGTTTCGTATACGTTGTTGATGCCTATTTTGTCTGCCCATTCGAAGGGGCCCATCGGGTAATTGGTGCCGAGTTTCATGGCCTGGTCGATGGATGCCATGTCGGCGGTTCCTTCTTGCACGGTATAACAGGCTTCGTTGATGATCATCAGAATCACACGTGGGCTCACCATGCCTACCCGGTCGGCTACCCATAGATAGTCGACTCCCAGTTTTTCCATGGTCTTCTCGGCTTCTGCTTTCCGGTTTTGGTCTGCCAGGGTGAGTTCCCAGAGTGGGCGATCGATAAAAGTTGGCAAAGCATTCATGCCGATATAGTTACATTTTGGTGTTTCTGCTGTCATAAAAGGGATTTCAGCAAGTTGGATCTGAACAGCAGATACCAGAAAGGTTTTGTCCAGTTTGTTGTAGTCGTAAGCCCGCGATGGGTCTGCATCAAAGTCGAAATCTATGATCAGATCAGCTTTCATAATAGCTTCTTCGTTGGCGCTATCTACGACCCACGACAATGCTGCATCACTTTTCTCCAGTCTTTGAATGGCTTCATTGACTTTAATATCTGATCCGATCAATAGAATTTGCATGAATATGTTTTAATTTAATTTAAATTATTTTTGCATTAAAAAGATGAATAAAACCATCATTGAAACTAAAAATGCACCTGCACCAATTGGCCCATATAGTCAGGCGGTAAAGATCGGAAATTTGCTGTTTATTTCAGGCCAAATCGGCTTGAATCCGGAAAGTGGAAATTTGGAAATGGAATCGCTTGAGGTGGAAACACATCAAGTAATGAAAAATATAAAAAATATATTATCTGAATGCCAACTAAATTTCGGGCATGTCGTAAAAACAAGCATCTTTTTACGTGATCTTAATGATTTTAATGCTGTAAATGAGATTTATAGTACTTACTTTGAAGGGGCTTATCCGGCACGGGAATGTGTTGAGGTTTCCAGACTTCCGAAAGATGTAAATGTTGAAATTTCGATCATAGCAGGAACCGATTTATAACAGGAAAAAACATTCATGCCTTCTAAACTCGACGACAACGAAATTATTGATCTGATCATAGAGACTCAGGGAGATTCGTATGTCGAGGAATTGTACAAACGATATTCGGAGAAAATTTACAGAAAGTGTTTATCTTTTGTGAAGGATGT
>JAHDHT010000054.1:7033-12900 GCA_020631175.1 Chitinophagales bacterium | reverse complement strand
ACAAACGATATTCGGAGAAAATTTACAGAAAGTGTTTATCTTTTGTGAAGGATGTAACGCTTGCAGAAGATTTAACGCATGACATTTTTCTGAAAATCTTATTGAATCTTTCAAAGTTTAAGAAGAAGTCGAAATTTTCGACATGGATTTACTCGATTACCTATAACTATTGTATAGATTTCCTTCGGAAAAGCAGGAAGGAGAATTATGTCACCATTGATGAAGAACGTAGTTTGGTTGGTGATATGGTTTACGAGGAAGATAGCAATCTGATTGAAATTGAAACCAGTAGAATGATTCGTATGCTGGATATGATCAGGGGGGATGAAAAAATGATTCTGGTTATGAAATATCATGATGGAATGAGCATCAGAGAAATTCAGCAAATTCTGAATGTTTCTGAAAGTGCTGTTAAAATGCGAATCAAAAGAGCTAAAGAAAAGCTTCGACAGCTCTATAATGAGATTTATAAAGATGATTAAAAAGAATTATGTCTGAGTTTAATTTATTAGAAGAAAATAGTTCTCCACGGGAGGATTTGAGTAAAAATATTACCGAGACCTATGGACTGATCAATATGATTTTAAGTACGTTGGGGTTTTTTACCAAAATATTTAGTGAAACGATTGTAAATGTTGCCGATTTGATGGATAAGTCGATTAGTAGCGCTATTGAGGGGGATGAAAAATCGGGACCTATTGAATAATTCTATTGCATTGAGTAACCTTAGTATGATTATTAGTCAAAATATTATTAACAAAACCCATTAACATGAAATTTCTATTATACTGGCAAGAAGAAGGCGTAGCGGAGGCAACTGAAGATTTAATGGAAGCTCCTTCAAGAATTACAGAAACTTTTCAAACACTCATTGATACATATGCTGTAAAGGGCATCAATATACTTTTCGGTCTGATTGTCTTTTTTATTGGATACATCATTGCCAAAATTATATACAAAGTAATCTTACGGGTTTTAAAGACATTAAAACTCGACAAGCTGGATGATAAATTGAGAGAGGTTGATTTGTTTCAATCGATGGATATTAATTTGCCTAAGGTAATTGCTAAAACCATATACTATCTAATTTTACTTTCTGTAGCTATTGTTTCGGTTGAAGTAATGGGTATTGAAAGTCTGAGTAACGGTATTCAGCAGATCTTTGGATATCTGCCAAGGGTATTTTCAGCATTACTGATCTTTATAATTGGAGCTTTTATTGCCAATATCATTAAGAATGTAGTTCGTACTGCTACTGAGTCGCTTAATATTTCAACGGGTAAATTTTTAAGTGATGCACTGTTTTACTTTTTGTTGATCATGATCGGCATTACTGCGTTAAATCAGGCGGGAATTGAAACAAGCTTGCTAACAAATAATCTTGTTATGATTATTGGTGCTATCTTAATTGCCTTTGTTATCGGCTTTGGATTTGCCTCCCGTAATCTTATGGCAAGTTTATTGAGTTCATTTTATGTGAAGGATAAAATTCAGATCGGTAAGAAAGTTAAAGTTGGAGAGTATGAAGGGGAAGTTGTTAATATGGATGCTACTTCTCTTCAACTTAAAACAGAAAGCGGATCTACTATTCATATACCTTTAAACTATCTATCTGACCACACTTTAGAATCATTTGATTAATTAAGCAAAAACTAAACTTACATTATGGCATATACTGGAGATTCTCAGCAAATCAGTCTGATTAGCCCTGGCACAATTATTAAAGGTAAAATTACCACAGAGGAAGATTTAAGGGTGGACGGAAATGTAGAGGGTGATATTTTCACCAAAACAAAAGTAATCGTTGGTAGTAAAGGCAAAATTAACGGTGAAGTAAATGCTAATGAAGCTTCGATATCGGGTGAGATTGATGGTAGCATAAACACAAAACGCAAACTGGTTTTAAAATCAAATTGTAAAATTGAGGGTAATGTGAATACACATAACCTTGAAATGGAAACCGGTGCAGTTTTGAATGGGACCGTTAATATGAAAGGGGCTGATTCAGGAATTAAGCAGATTAATGCTTCGAAATAAGTAAGCTCTTAATTCGAATTTTCTATTAAAATTTACCTGGAGTTTAAAAAGAGATCATTTGGGGGGTGATCAAAATTTCTTCATTGATTGAAGGATATAGGCTTACTGAGAGAACATGAAAAATCTAAAAAGGTCGTTTAGCAGATTTCATTGATTTAATGGGTGCTTATAACGGGTGTTTGATATTTCTTTCAGGTGGTTCCTTCTTTTACAAGAAACTCAGATATTGCCTGGTTTACTTGTCTTATTTTATCGTAGTTGATTGAATAAAAGACAAACTTACCTTCACGATAAGTCTCAACAATATCACTTGTTCGTAATACCCTTAAATGTTGCGATGTAATTGATTGTTCTAACTTAAGGGTATTGTATATCTTGTTTACGTTAATCTTTTCGTTACGGTCAATAAACTGGACGATTTGTAATCTTAGGGGATGCGCCAGAGCCCGCAGGATTTCTGACGCAACTTTTAAATCATCATTGTCAATCTTCGCCATATTAATATTTATTATATCAATTTTTTACGTTGATAAGCATAGCAAAGTTTCGATTTTCTTGAATTATGACTGCTTTTAAGTCAAATGATTATATAACGCAAAAGCTATAATCTATGTTTAATGAACCCAAAATAGATTCATATATTGTTAATATACTATATAAAAAGCACCTGTATTCAATAAAAAACCCCCTGCTTTATAGGCAGAGGGTTCAATTTCTTTTGTGCGGGAAATTTGCGGGAAACTGCTTATTTCACCAGGTCGTCAACTAATTCAGCTATCTCCTTGATTCTGTGTTTGTCAAGCGTATAAAATATATACTTGCCTTCACGCTCAGTTACAACAACGCCTGCTCTTCTTAAGATCGCAAGGTGCTGTGAAGCTACAGATTGCTCTAATCTAAGTTTCACATAGATTTCTGTAACCGTCAACTTCTTGTTTTCTTCAAGAAGTTTGATAATAGCCTGTCTAAGTTTGTGGTTAACGGCCCGAAGAACTAATACAGCCTTTCGCAGTACATTGTAATCTAAGACGATATTGTCTTTTGATTTCCCTGCTCCCTTAAGAACTACTGTGTCTGCTGTTGATTGGTTTGCCATTTATCTAATTTATTTTATTTGATGATTTCAATAATTATACCACATTAAATTTTTTTCAAATAGGTATTGAAGTGAAAACAAAAGGCTTAAATAATTAATTAAAATATATTAGTGCCATACCTTACTTACGTAAGATGGTGTAGAATGGTTTTATATAATTTGGTTCAAAGTAGGCAAGCTCCTCAAAATCAGCCGTGTTGAACTTATTAATTATGTGCCTAATCGCATATTTAGACGAAAAAAAGAGCTCCAAGTCAACTTTTATATGATGTTTTTTTAAAATTTCAACAAATTTTGTCGTTCCCGTACCGACTGCTATTATTTTTTTGCTTTCAAAATGCTCATTCAGCGCATCTTCGGTGAGAACCAAATTATTTGAAGGGTAAATTTCATTGCCTTGCGCATCCATAAGATGAATGTATACTTCATCTCTACGGGCATCGATCAAAGCCGCACTTATATCATACTTTTCTTTTTGTTTTACATTTAAAGCGGCGTTTAAACAGGCTAAAGTATCGTAAGCAATCAACGGAATCCCAAGACTATAAGCAAGTGCTTTTGCAGCAGCAGTTCCAATTCTTAATCCGGTATAAGAACCGGGACCGGCGCTAATAGCGACAGCAGAAAGATCTTTCATTTCAAGCTTGGCTTCTTTTAGCAAGCTGTCTATAAACAAGGTGATATTCTCAGCATGCGAATATTCTCTTTCAGACTCTTTTATGGCGAGTAAATCATCGCCTTTAAACAGGGCAACCGAACAAACCTTAGTGGCTGTTTCTATTGCTAAAAAAACCGGATCCATTCTTTTTGCGCTTAAAAAGTAACTTCAAATTCCATTTCTTTCTCCCCTCTCTTCACTTTCACTTTTGTCTTGTCTCCTTTCTTGAACTTACTTAAGGCTTCCATATAAGCCATCATATCGCCGATTCTATGGTCACCCATTTGAATTACAATATCACCATCTTCAATACCTGCCTTTTCAGCAGGGCGATCTTTGGTAACTGCATCGATACGCATGCCGCCTGTTTCAAAAGTATAATCAGGCATAACACCAAGTGTAACGGTGAACTTAGGGGCTGATCGTTGATTGTCGTCTTTTGTTTTGGTAAATTCAAGACGGCCATCATCCTGCAATTCATCAATTAATGAAAGCGAGAAATTATAAATAGCATGAATGCCATCATAATCGATAAATTCTGCATCATCCATTGGTTTATGATAGTCGTTATGTGTGCCACTAAAAAAATGAATGGAAGGAATTTCTTCTAAATAAAATGAGGTGTGATCAGAAGCACCTACACCTGATTCTGTTGTTTTTAAATCACCAATGCCTGGTCGGTCTAAAGTGCTAATTACTTCCCATTGCGGTGATGTACCCACACCGTTTACTATCAGTGTGTTTTTCTCATCGAGTCTTCCAACCATATCGTAATTCAGCATATAATTAATGGACTGCAATGGTACTGTTGGGTTTTTAACAAAATGCTTAGAGCCATATAAACCCATTTCTTCACCGGAGAAAGCAATGAACATATAGTTCGAAGAATTATACTTTTCATCTTTTAATGCTGCAGCTAATTCAATAAGCATCGCTGTACCACTGGCATTATCATCAGCACCATTATGTATTTCAGGTTTACCCGTCCACCTCGAGCCGAAATGCCCCATTCCGATATGATCGAAATGTCCGCCGATTACAATCGTGTTGCGTGCTTTATTATCGATATAGCCAATAACATTGTTACCTCTTCCAACGTCTTCCGTTAGGTTCACCGTTAGCTGCGCCTTTTTTATTTTTTTTAAATTCTTTTTTAAATCTTCTTTCAAAAAGACAACAGGAATATCAAATCGCTCTGTTTTTATTTTATACTTCGCATCCGGGTCTTTTAAAAAATCGCTGCTGTTATAAAAAATAATTCCTGCTGCACCATTTTTTAATGCCGTTTCTACTCTGTAATTAATGCCATTATAAGGAGCGAATTCAGAATGCGGATTTGTTTCATTAGGATTGCTTAGATTTATTAAAAGTATTTTACCGTTTAATTTTCTTCTTCCTTTATAATCATCGTGATTTAATTCAGGTGCAGTAATTCCAAAATTAACGTCATATACTTTTCCCCTTACAGATGCATTGGCAGATTGAGATAATGGATACCATCCTTTCTCCATGTTATATGGCAAACCGTTTATTGAAATAACATTCATTTCATTAGCCTTCATACCTTTGTAAAAAGTAAATTCCTGTAAGTATCCATTTGTTCCTTTAGGCTGAATTCCATCCTTCCTAAACTCTCTTACAATATATTCATAGGCCATTTTCTCTCCTTCCGTTCCTGTTTCACGCCCCATTAATTTATCGTCTGATAAGTATTCGACATGTTTCACAAAATCTTTAGCTACTGCTTTATCTACTTCAGCTTTTCCTCCACTCTTTACCGGCTTAGCATTAGCCGGCTTCATCGGGCGACTGGTATTAATCGCTTTCTTCGAAGGCTTGCTTGTGTTCACCGAAGAAGGTTTAGTTGTATTAACGGAAGGACGGCTACTGTTTGTCTGGCCAAAGAGTACGCCTGAACAAAAGATCATTACATTAATAAGCGTGATTATTGCGAAATGCTTCATACTTTAATTTTATAGGATGGCAAAAATACAATTTGTTGTATAAAAAAACGGAAGCCTGAATTGTTTCAGACTTCCGCTTAAAAATTATTTTGAAGAATACTATTTACCGGCT
>JAHDHT010000054.1:0-6933 GCA_020631175.1 Chitinophagales bacterium | reverse complement strand
GAATTGTTTCAGACTTCCGCTTAAAAATTATTTTGAAGAATACTATTTACCGGCTAAAATAGCCTCGTATTCTGTCTTATTATTTAAGATTTTAATCGCTGCCGCCACATCTTCATCGGTTTGAAGTGAAGCTTTTACTTTTCCATTGCTGAAGTAATAACGACTAATAATCTCAAGCTCTAACAAACGCTTGATCTCTTCTTTATGCTTCACTAAATCGCGCTCTTTATCGCTTTTAATTTTAGCTTCAAGATCAGCAATGTCATCTTTAACAGCATCATAGTACTTTTCTTTTTCAGTACTCTTCTTCAAATCTTCCAACAACTTCTCACTTTTCGTTTCATAGCTTACCTTTCTTCCTTCCACGAATTTTACGAAATCATCATAATCTGCATCTGTCAATTTAAAATCTTCAGGCTCAGCGATTTTATCATTACTCTGGTAGTACTCTGTAGCATAATTAAAGATGTGCTGCTTAGAAGAAAGTGTTCTTGAAATGTTCGCATACTTTTTACGCTCCACATCAACATCAGGCTCTACGCCACCTCCATCATAAACTACTCTTCCATTTCTGGTTTTAAATTCTGTTTTCAATGAATCCGGAATCTTTTTTACAGAACCATCATCTGCTTTTTCAGAATAATTGATCGCCTGAATACATCTTCCTGATGGAATGTAATATTTCGCAGTCGTTAATTTCAACTTAGAATTATAACCAACATTTTTTGTGGTTTGAACCAATCCTTTTCCGAAAGTACGCTGACCAACAACTACCCCACGATCCAGATCCTGAATAACACCCGAAACAATTTCAGATGCAGAAGCAGAAGAATTCGAAATCAAAACGGCAACCGGCATATCGGTATCGACCGGGTTGTTTCTGGCTACATAAGATTTCTCCCATTCTTTAATTTTCCCTTTGGTGCTTACAATTTCTTCCCCTTTATCAACGAAGATATTCGATACATTTACCGCTTCATTTAATAATCCACCCGGATTACCTCTAAGATCAAACACCAATTGCTTCATATCATGCTTTTCCTTTAACTCGGTATAAGCATTCGCAACATCACGACCACATTTATCGGTAAACGATTTCAATTTGATATAACCTGTTTCATCGTCGAGCATGCCATAATAAGGCACTGACTTCAGCTTGATTTGCTCACGTGTAAGTGTGAACGGTAAATCACGTGATTCACCCGGACGTTGAATTTTGATTTTCACATCAGTACCCGGATTACCTCTTAAGATTTTAGATACTTCATCCGTATTTTTTCCTTTGGCTGATTTCCCTTCAATTTCTTTGATCACATCGCCTGCTCTAAGGCCTGCTTTATGTGCCGGAAAGCCTTCATAAGGCTCTGAGATTACTACAAAATCTTCCACTTTTCGGATTGCCGCACCAATACCGCCGTATTTACCGGTGGTTTGCATTTTATAGCCTTCAATTTCGGCTTCTGAAATGTAGTTGGTGTAAGGATCGAGTGATTTAAGCATAGCATCGATACCTTTACGCATCAAATCAGCCGGCTCAATATCGTCGACATAATAAGTGTTCAGCTCTTTATACAGGGATGCAAAAATGTCGAGGTTTTTACTGATTTCGAAGTAAGAACCCTTAAAAGACATTGCCCCAAAACCGACCATCCCAATCAGGGCAATCAGCACTACTTTTTTTGCTTTATTCATCTGAAAATTTTGATGATTAATCAATCTACTCTTTATGACGTGAATTTATGGGATTTGTTTTGTTTCGGCGAGTCAATTTTGTTAAAAGATATTAAGTGGCACGGTACTTTATGTGTAGCACGGTACTTGGTCGCACAGTAGCATTCGAAGTCAGAAGATTCGAAGTCAGAAGATTCGAAGTCAGAAAAGTTGTACGTATTACAAAATTCTGTGCTACCAAGTACAAAGTACTGCGCTACAGAAGAATTTGAGTTTGAATTTCCCTGAACTTGATTCTTGAACTTGATACTTGAACTTAAAATCGTAAGGCAAGATCAATGCTACCGAGTCAATATTCTCCCTGCTTTCCGCTGCAACGCGCCACCGTTTCAAGCGCTTCAGCAAGCTTTTGACTAGTTTTCCCGCTGGTCAACCGTCGCCAAAAGCTGCTTCAGAGCATTCAACAATGTCGGGTTTTCGCTACAATCAGGCTTAGCTCGGCAGCTTTGCGGGCAGATCATGTGCACAGCACTCGCCGGTTTTTTTAGTAGCACAGTACCTGGTCGCACTGTAGCACAGACGAGTATCTTAAATGATCTACTACAAAATTCTGTGCTACAAAGTACTGCGATATTCAACAATTTGAATCTGTGCTACCAGGTACAAAGTACTGCGCTACTCAACAATTTGAGTTTGAATTTGTCATTTGAATTTCCCCGAACTTGATACTTTCTAAGGCACCGGATCATGCCCATGTCCGCCCATCGGATGGCAGGAAGCAATACGCTTTATCGCCAGCCACATCCCCTTAAAGGGGCCATGTTTTTTTAAGGCTTCGATCGCATAATGGGAGCAGGTAGGTGTATAACGACAAGACGAAGGAAGCCATGGTGATATCGCCAGCTGATAAAACCGGATAGGAAGAATCAGTATTTTAGAAATGATATTAGTTATGCTTTTCAAGATCTTTCTTTAGTCGCCTCAATATTTTTTGAATGGCATGTTGTACAACCTTCATTTCGACGATTTCGTTTCCTGTATATAAAAGCATCATTTCGACGGATTGAGTATTTTCATCATCCATCGCCTTCATCTCCAAACGGTAGGCCTCCCGCATGAGCCGTTTGATGCGATTGCGATCAACCGCTCGTTTAAACTTTTTCTTAGGAGCACTAAAGGCAATTTTCCATCCACCCAAAACAGTTTCGTTTGATTTTTTCCAAACAAGTCTCAAAGGAAAAGCATTGATTGATTTTCCCTGTTTAAATAATCCGGCTATTGCCTCCGGATGTTTTAAGCGATCTTTTTTTGGAATAGCGATTTTTCTTTTTTTCCAAAAATACTGAAACTGAAAAGTAAATGCTTAATGTATCAACACTTTTTCTGTAAATAGTGAATTACTTCCATTAAAGATTTTGAGAAAGTAATATCCTTTTGATATTTCAGAAGGAATATTAATCTTATTTATACCCGACTTAACATTAAAATTGAAAATCACTTTTCCTTCCAGGTTATATAATTCTGATGTGTAATTTTTACCTGAATTATTAATATGAATAGTTAAATATTCAGAAGCCGGATTAGGGTATATATCAATGGGATGCTGATCAAAACTTTCTTCTATATCTGTAATCGTAACATTTATGCAATTTGAAACTCCTGTACATCCGCCATATTCATATTCAACTGCATAAGAACCATTTTGGTACGGAGCAAAGCTAATGTTTGTTAAGCCGGGAATTGCCTCGAAATTATTATTACAATCAACCCATTGATAATCGAAGTTTGTATTATTCGCACTTAAAGTTGTTCCATCAAAACTTATTTCAGGCTCTAACTCATTAATTACTACAAATTGTGATTGAGTACTTTCATTTCCATAAACATCTGTAAATGTCCAAATAACTTCATTTACTCCTAAATTCGTAATGACTAAATTATCTGTAACACCCTCAACATAATTTCCGCAAGCATCAAAAGCAAACGGAGCTTCTTGTAAAGTGAATGTACAACTTGACGAATAATCCATTAAGTTAGAAAAATAAGGAACAGGTGGACTATCCGGTGAAATATCGATTAATTGTATTTGCTCTATTATTGTGCCATCCGGTAGAGTATATAGCCAGATAATTTCTGTAATTGAGGGATTAATAATCGGGAAAGAATAGAAATCCCAAATTGTTGCTTCAATACTTTCCTCACAAAGATGAATTAAATTTGGCGGAATTAAATCCGAATAATTTAATTGGCAATTTTGTATAATTTCCGGAAGATTAGGGTTTTCAAATTCATATCCGGGACCAATATTTACACTAATTTCCTGTGTTTGTTCTGAAGTATTTCCATAGCTATCGGTATATGTCCAAATCACTTCTGTAATTAATGGATCATCAATAGGCAAACTTAAATTTAATTCGCCGATTATTTCATTGCCACACAGATCTATTGCCGAAGGTGCTTCAAGATAATCTATCTGACAATCTTCACTTACCATAGGCAGAGCGTTATTTGTTGGGTCTGGCCCTTGGCTTGGCAAAATAGTTATTTGCTGAGTTTGTGTACTTCCGTCCGGATATGACCATTCTAAAAGCGTTGTTTCATCAATTGGAAAACTTTCTGAAGGATTTCCATAAAGTGTATCCTGACAAGCACTGATTATATATGGATAATCGACGCTAAAAAGTAAATATGGACAAGTATTGGTATAGTCATCTAAATAAGGTTGGTTAAAATAAAAACCATTATCAATTACTACATCCTGATTTTGTGATATTGAATTGCCATTTACATCGGTATATTCCCATTCTAAAATTGCACTTGAAAGAGTCATATATACATTTAATAACTCAGCTGTAATTAATCCATCACAATTATCTGTTGCGGTTGGTGGGATATAAATGTTAGGATCAAAATTACAATCAGCATTTAATACATCTAAGTTTGATTGATTTGGGACAGGTGCTTCATTGTCACTTAAATTTGCAATAGTAATTGTTTGAACCGGAAATTCTATCTGATCAATTTCTAAATAGAGACTGTAGTTTCCGCTCTCGAGATTATCAAAAGTAAAATTGCCTGTTGTAAGAGATCCTGAACTAATTAAATTAGCATTTACGTCATAAAATTCATGATAAATAGTTGAGTTTGGGTTTCCGGTTTCTATTAATCCATTAACACTTCCAGTATTTAAACCACAATCTGTTTGAGTAACATTTAAATTAAGATAATCATACTGTCTGTGACAAATTAAAGAGTCTTTAACAGAATAACACAAGTCTTTTAAACCATCATTATTTATGTCTTCAATAAAAAATTTCTTTTTGTAATGCACATAAGGGTGATATCCGAACATACTTTCTGTCCAAACTCCATCAATTTGCTGAGTAATTCCATAATTACCGGAATCATTAGCCAGATAAACTTCCATTAAATTATTGTTATCCAAATCACTAACTGTGGTTAAAGTATTGTTGCTTAATTCAATTGAAGCATCAAAGGATCCGATTGTGTTTTGTAAATATAAAAGCGTTTCTTTTGAAGCATTTACTCCTATAAAATCATTAATAGCGTCATTATTAAAATCTCTGATATAAGAAGCAGGTGGATTTGAAGGAATATCGAAGTCAGATATAACAACTGGAGCAGTAAAACCTGTATTATTATTATCATAATAATAGATATTAAATTGATTGATTTCCCGAACTGCGATATCTAAATATCCGTCCATATTTAAATCTCCAATAGCCTGACTTCCACGACTAGTACCCATAACATTACCATAAAGGGCATAGTCCCAATCAGCGTAGGTAATGTCAAACAATTGAACATCATTAAATAGACCGGTTCCTGAATTTTGAAAATAATATGTGTAGTTTATAAATCCTGCTAATTGGAACCTCAAATAATCAGGTGCATTATCGTTATTAAAATCAGCTATTCTCAGGCTTCCATAATACCATGGCCAATTATCTGCATTACCATTGCCCGTTGAAAAATGTGTTTGGAGTTGGTTAAAATTACCTGATGAATCTTGAGCGAATGAAAAAATACCCGCAATTGTAGCATCGCCCTCAAAATGAAAAATTACATCTAAAAATCCATCTGTATTTAAATCAGCAACGTGTATGCTTCTTATTTTACTATTGCTTGGGATACTATATCCTGATAAACTTGATAATTCAATTACATCATTAAAGTCATTGTTACCATCATTAAGGTGTACATACACTTTATATTCCTGGGCTGAGATATAGTCTGCGTATCCATCCTGATTAATATCTGCAAAGACATCAGGTGCTCCGGGGAAAATCAAAGATTGGTTCGCTTGTGCTAATGCGCCTTCACAAAAGTATTTTTCTGCCGGGCCAAATAAAACTTGTGTAAAAGAAGGAGCTGTTATAAATAAGAACAGCAGGGTAAAAAACAGGGTTTTAATTAGAGGGTTCATTTCACAGGGTTTAATTTGAAATGTGTATGAGTTTTAAATAATCACTACATAAATCAAATATTATTGAATAAAAATGATTTCGCTTTTCCCCTTAAATGAAAATACATTAAAATTTTGAAATTATTCCAATGATAGTAATTCAGTACATAAAAAAAGCCTCCTTGTACAAGGAGGCTTTTATATCTTGATTTGATATCAATTACTTCAATTTGCGTTCATCAGAAACACTTAGTTTCTTTCTACCTTTCTTTCTTCTCGCATTGATTATAGCGCGCCCTGCTTTAGTGCTCATTCTTTCTCTAAAGCCGTGCTTATTTTTTCTCTTCTTTCTCGATGGTTGAAACGTCCTTTTCATTGCTCTGAATTATTTCGGACGGCAAAGATAGCTATTCTTCCTTTATTTCAAAAGAAATACAAGCCAAAATTCACCTTTATCCGTTCATTGATATTAAAAATTCTTCATTCGATTTCGTACCTCTCATATTTTGCAAGAGGAAAGTCATGGCCTCTTCAGAGGTCATATCCGCCAGATGCTTTCTTAAAATGATCATCTTGTTAAGGATGTCTTTATCTAAAAGCTTGTCGTCACGTCTTGTAGAAGAAGCGATTACATCAATTGCAGGATAGATTCTACGGTTAGAAAGCTTTCTTTCTAATTGTAGCTCCATGTTACCGGTACCTTTAAATTCTTCGAAGATCACTTCATCCATTTTTGATCCGGTATCGATTAATGCTGTTGCAATAATCGTTAAAGAACCACCGCCTTCAATATTTCTTGCAGCTCCAAAGAATTTCTTTGGTTTGTGTAAAGCATT
>JAHDHT010000333.1:2140-3249 GCA_020631175.1 Chitinophagales bacterium | reverse complement strand
TGGCAGGCACATCAAATAAAAAGCAAGATTCCAATTAAAACGATTTTATGGTCAATCTTACTTTTAATTATCATTAGTTTGCCAATTGTAGGATGGGCATCTTCCGTTTATGCAATAATATTTTTCTTTTTTATCAATTATGTAAGAGGAGTAAAAGAGCCAATACTCGCAGATTATATTAACTCAGCTACCCCTTCCGAAATGAGAGCCACAGTTTTATCCGTAAAGAGTTTTTTTATTAGAGGGATGTTTATGTTTTTTGGACCTTTTATTGGATGGATGACAGATACCTACAGCTATGTAACGGCAATGATAGCCATATCCATTATTATTGGAATAGCCGGATCAGTTTTACTGTTTCGCTTAAAATATTCAGGTGCAGTTAATGCTTAATACTCACCACCTGATAATTTTGCAGCATCTCCCGATTTGATCGTTAATTCTGTTTGCGGGAATGGAACTTCAATTGAATTATTTCTGAATGAGCGATCTATCAAAAATCTTAACTCACTTTTTATCCCTGCAATTTTTCTCACAGATTTACTCCAGAAAAATATACTAAAGTCTAAAGAAGAATCTCCGAAATTCTGAAATAAAACAACCGGTGCAGGTTCATTTAAAATTCCTTCCGTTTTCAATGCACTCTGTTCTAGTAATTGCTTTACCATTTCCAGATCAGATCCATAAGCAACACCAATTTTCACTTCGTATCTTCTTCTTTCAATTTCGTTTTTCCAGTTAATGACATTTTCAGCTGTTAATTTTGAATTGGGAACAATCATTAATATGCCATCTCTGGTTTCCATTTTGGAAGTTCTAAGACCTATCTTTTTAACCTGAGCAATTAATCCACCCAACTCTAACCAATCGTTAACGCTAACTGAATTTTCTATTAGCAATAAAATGCCGCTAAATACATCAGAAAATACTTTTTGAAGCCCAAGACCAACGCCCACCATTAAAGCAGCCGCAGCTCCCCAAAGTACGGTCATGTTAACACCGAGCATCTGAAGGAAGGACATAAAAGCAACTACATAAAAAATGTATTTTAAAATTTGAGCTACAGAATAATACCTGCTTTGATCAAGTGAAGGACTTCTTTTGAAATA
>JAHDHT010000333.1:0-2040 GCA_020631175.1 Chitinophagales bacterium | reverse complement strand
ATAGCCAGTTTTTTACTTGCCTCAATAAGTAATTTACCAATCTCATTTCCGCGAAAATCTGCATCAACATATAAATCATTGAGTAACCAGAATCGTTTCATTTGGGTGGATGAGAAAATAGGGTAGAGCTGTACAAAACCAACCAACTTTTCATCTTCATTAAGCGCCACAAATATCTTTGAATCTTTGTTTTCAATTCGCTCTTTCATAAATTGCTTTGCCTGATCTACATTACTTTCTTTTCTGTAAAAGATTCTATAAGCATCAAACAGTAAGCTCAACTGATCAAGATGTTCGATCTTACAAGTGACAGTTTTAATCTGCATTAGATGAATTTTCTTCGAAAATATTGATTCGGTAGTACAAACGCAATGTCGTATATTTACAAAAATGTTAACAATGAAATCGTTTTACTCACTGATCGTTTTAAGTCTTTTCTTTTTACAGATCAACGCGCAATCTACTTTTGAAGATGTTATTACCATCTTTTCGCAAAGCTGTTCAAGCAACTCTTGTCATGGCGCTTCTGCAAATCATCCGCTAAAATTGGAAGGAGATCCGGAAACAGTATATAATAACATTATGAATGTAGATGTGTTGAATGCTGTTGCTGCGGATAAAGGAAATAAGTATATCGTCCCGGGTGAACCTACGCAAAGTTTCTTGTACAGAAAGATAAACAGAACCTTATACAGTCAGGATGTGATTTCATCAGATGAAGGACAATCGATGCCACAAGCGGTTGAATTATCTGACATTGAAAAAGAAACAATTCGTCAGTGGATTTTATGGGGTGCACCATTTGAAGGAACGGTTCATAATGCAACAGCATTAGAAGACTATTACACTAACGGAGGTTTAGATAGAGTGGAGCCGCTTCCGGTACCTGAACCGGGAACTGGTTTTCAAATCTACTTAGGTACCATATTTCTTGAACCGGAAGAAGAGATTGAAATAATGAAAAAGGAATTTATTCCGATTGGAGATTCTTTAGAAATTACCTCATTTGAAGTGAGAATGAATGAATTTTCACATCATTATGCATTATCGAGAGTATTAGATCCTACGGCAATTACCTCAAATCCAGGTTTCAATGTGGTCGATAATTTTCTAACTGCATTTGATTTTTTCAATAACTCAGAATTTGTTACCGGATCTCAAACAGAAGAAAACAATTACATTTTACCTGAAAATGTAGCCTTCAGATGGGATACTGATTTTCTCTTTCTTAATTATCACATTAAGAACTATTCAACTACCGGAGTCTTACCGGCGGAAGGATATGTAAACTTATATACGCAACCAAAAGGAACAGCTATAAAGGAAATGAAAACAAGAACAGTAACTTTTGCTCCTGCAAATGTATTTGATCTTGTAATCGAACCAACCGGAACAGATACAACGTATGTTCTTGAAGACTTTGATCCTGATTCTGAAGATACACTTCAAATCTGGAGATTAATGCCGCACACACATCAATATGGGGTTGATTATGATATGTTTTTAAGAAATCCTGATGGAACAAAAGGTGAACAGGTTTATGAAGGATTTTATAACTATGATTTAGATTTTGATCAAGGCTTTTTTGATTATGCGCATGCAACTTACCGAACATTCGATGAGCCTTTATTGGTGCCATATGCACACGGTCTGATCCTTGAAGCGACGTATAATAATCCTACTAATGAAACAGTAACATTTGGATTAACCACCGATGATGAAATGTTTGTTGGATATTATCTATATACTATTCTTGGTCCTGAAGATTATATTACAAACATCAACAGTTCAGAGAATTTCATTAATGGAATTGAAATTTCTCCGAATCCTGTTTCTGATTTGCTTTCTATAAGTCACAACTTAAATGTAGATGCAAAAATCCAGTTAATTGATATTAATGGAAGGGTAGTGAGTCAGTTTTATCATTATGATGATAATCTCATGTCATTTAATATTAAAGAGCTAAATGACGGTCCGTATATGGTTCAAATAAGAACTTCAGATAATAAAATATGGACAGGGAAATTTATTAAGAATTAA
>JAHDHT010000332.1 GCA_020631175.1 Chitinophagales bacterium | reverse complement strand
TTTAATGATTGGGTAAATTGGTAAAAGCCGTATTCAAATTGAATGCGGCTTTTTTATTGTCACCTCAAAAACCCACCTTTTCCTCTCAATAAAATTTATATTTTTACCAAACACAGGATTAAATATGAATTTCAAATTTCCGGAACAATTTATTTGGGGCACCTCAACAGCAGCAGCGCAAATAGAAACAGCAGCCAATCATCAATGGAAAGGTTTAAAAGCAGTTGATGGATATACTTTCGATCGCACCATAGATCACGAAAAAAGAAGAATGGAGGATGCTGAAATAATTTCAACTTTAGGAAATTCATATCGAATGAGTCTTGACTGGTCAAGACTTCAAACAGAAGCAAACGGAAAATTCGACAGACAACTGGTTGAAGAATACCGAAGCTTCATGAAAAAATTAAAAGAAAAAGGGACCTCTATAATGTTAGTCGCCCACCATTTCATGAACCCAAACTGGTTCGATGAAGCCGGACATTGGTGGACCAAAAACTCAATAGATCATTTCTCTAATTATGTGCAGCAATTAGCTGAAAACTTTTCTGATCTTGCTGATTACTGGAACACCTTTAATGAGCCTGGTGTTTATTTATCGAACGGATTCTTTACCGGGATTTTTCCTCCATTTAAAAAAAATCCGCTGACACTTAGAAAGGCATTAATCAACATGTCAAAAGCCAATGAAAAAGCATGTGCAATAATTCGCGACTATTCAGATGCTCCGATTGGTATTTCTAAAAACTCCGTTAACTTTTATCCGATAAATAAATTAGGAAAACTTCCTGCCAAATTAGTAGACTATATTTTTAACGACCTATACACAGCCCGTTTTGTTGAACCGCTCGATTTTCTGGGTATAAGTTATTATGCAAGAATGGGCTTAGACCCCCTACCCGTATCGTACGTAGACACCCCTGAAAAAATAATTGAAAAAAAATTACCCCATGATGATATGTGGGAGTACTATCCTGAAGGGATGGGCATTTATATAAGACGTCATTGGAATAAATATAAAAAACCAATCATCATAACTGAAAGTGGTGTTTGTACGGATGATTCGGATTTCAGAATCCAAAGCACCAAGCACTATTTACAAATACTTCACGAATGTATCAAAGAAGGTATTGATATCAGAGGTTACTATCATTGGTCTACTTTTGATAATTTCGAATGGAATATAGGCCCGACATTTCGATTCGGTTTAGTTCATGTAAATTTTGAAGATGGTTCAATGACAAGAACCCTTAAACCCTGCGGTGAATTTTATCAGGAAGTCGTAAAACAAAACGGATTTTAATTATTGCTTTTTCAATTCAACTTTCTTCAGCGCCTTAACTTTAGCATTTTGTTGCTGTATCTGCCTTTGTAAATCTTCCTTATTAATTTGTATTCTATTATTATTGTCAGTTGCAGTATTTACAACAGATTTCTTTCTTCCTGTTTGTTTTATTTTTAACCCTTCTTTACTACCGGAAGCAGAAACAGGTTCTGCAATAGATGTCTTAAAATTCATTTCAAATTCGTTCAATGATTTTGTTTTATAAGCTCCATCATTTACATAATGTAAAATCGGATCAAATTTATCCGGTGTTTTAAATCCGGGAAATGCATTTATCATTTCCATTTTTTCATCCAAAAAAGAAATCGTAGGATATCCTCTTCGACCCTTAAGCAGAACGTTCGTTAACTCATTATAGCCTCTCCGTCCGCCCTGAACAAAATTATACGTTTCACCCTTAAACTCAATTGGTGTTTTTGTTTCGGCATTATATTTAACGGCGTAAAAATTATCATTTACATATTTAACAATATCCGGATGTTCAAAAGTAGCTTTATCCATTTTCTTGCACCATCCACACCAGTCAGTATATGCATCCACTAATACTTTCTTTGGCTGTTGCTTTGCCTTCTTTTCAGCAGTTTCAATATCCATCCAATAAATCCTTCCTTCCGCAATAGCTTTTTCCAATTCCGGATCAGATTGACCGCCTGCAGAAGTACATGCCTGCCACCCAAGAGCAAAAGTCAATAGTATCAATAAAAAATAACTCGATTTCATATAACAAAAATATGTAATCAACCTCAGTTAAACAGCAATTCACAAAATAGAATCGTACTTTTTAAGACCTTTTTGCAAGATTTAACGTCTTAACTTTGGCGAACACATTAAACCAAAAGATCAATATTTCATCAAAAAAACGCAACGAATAAATTATGAAAATGATAAATTTCTTTAAGTGGAGCACCCTCGTATTGGCAATTTGCCTTTCTTTCAACAGTTCTGCACAAACTATTAAGAATGAACTGATTGACTTCACACATAAAACTGATGCTTTTCTAAAAGCATATGTAACAAAAGATGGCTATGTAAAATATGATGCCATCAAAGCGAAGCCTACAACTCTTCAGGCTTTGGTAAATAAAATTGAACAATTAGAATTTAAAGCACTTTCAGGTAATGACCAGAAAGCAGCTTTGATTAATGCTTATAACATTCTGGTTATCAAATCAATAGTTGACAAATATCCGGTGAAATCGCCAATGGATATAGATGGCTTTTTCGACAAACGAAAATTTATGATTTCAAGATCATATATGACACTTAACGAACTTGAAAAAGAGTTTTTATACAAAAATCACCCTGATCCAAGATTACATTTCGTGCTGGTTTGTGGTGCTAACGGATGTCCGGATATCGCAAACTTCGCCTACGTACCGACGCTGTTAGAAGAGCAGCTTGAAAAACAGACAAGACGAGCCATCAATAACCCCGAATTCATCCAAATGACAGAGAGAGGAATCGAATTATCAGAAATCTTCAACTGGTACCAGAAAGATTTTGTAAAGGACGGTACGAATTTGCTTGATTGGATCAATAAATACAGACTCACCCCGTTTAATAAAGACATTCCTGTGACATACTATGAGTACGATTGGAATGTGAATGCTAAAATGAATATAAGAAGTCGTCCGGGTGCCACACGCACACCAAAGACGAAATAAAGATAACGAGTGTAGCCAATGTCGTGAATGGTCGCCGGTAGAAATTATCGGCGGCCTTTTTTTTTGGAAAAATAGATCGGGCTTCGATTCCGGCAGCAGTCCCGCTATCCGCTGCAACGCGGCTTTGCTTCAGGCGCTTCAGCCAATATCGCGCTAGTCTTCCTTCGTCAGCCGTCGCCCAATAAGGCTTCAGTGCTCTTCATCAAAGCCGGGTTTCCACTACTATCGGGTTTAGTTTGAT
>JAHDHT010000053.1:16866-20238 GCA_020631175.1 Chitinophagales bacterium | reverse complement strand
CACATTTTCCGGAGTTGAATTAACTGCTATTCCATATTACAATATTAATATGGTTTTAGACCCGGTTTATACATGGACAGAAATTACAACCGGTATTACAGGATCAGGAAATCCGATTTTTATTGACTCTTTAAATTATTATTCAGGGATTTTAACATTCTGTGTTGATGTTGCACTTTATGATGCAAACGGCACTTTATTCTGCACTGCAAGTAATTGTATTGATGTAGATACCGGAAATAATCCGGGAGGAGGAAATGACTGTGCGTTGTCTTTTAATTATTTCCCAATTCAAAATACACAAAACTGGATTCAGTTCGTTGCAGAACCGGATACTCCAAATGCTCTCGCAGATTATTTCTGGGATTTTGGGGATGGAAATATGGGCTTTGGTGAAATTGTAGAAAATGAATTTTTATTTGATGGAATTTATCCGGTTTGTTTAAATGCACTTTACCTCACTTCTGCCGGTGATACTTGTATAGCAGAATATTGTGAAGATATAATTATAAACACAGGAAATACGCCAAATGATTCTTGTGCTTCTTATATCATAGTAGATCAAATCGACCCGGCTACCTATGAATTTAGCGTTCCTAATACAACCGGTTTTTTAACCGAAGTAGTTTGGACATTGCCAAACGGTTCTACCAGTGTGGCAGATCCTCTAACTTATCAATTTAATTCAAGTGGAGTTTATACGATTTGCGCTGAAGTTACTCAATATGCAGGTGGAGCTGTTTATTGCACAGAGTATATTTGTGCAAATGTTTTGGTTGATTTAAATCAATCGACTTGTGATGCATCTTTTTATTATAATGTATTAGATGCCGCAGGAACCACTTTTGAATTTATTCCGAATGCATTAAATGTACCTGTTGTAAATTATGCATGGGACTTTAGCGACGGTTCTACATCTAATAACTCCATTCCAATAATGAGCTTTAATTTTACAGATTCTTTAATTGCCTGTTTAACTATTGATGTTTATGCAGACAATGGAAACCTAGAAAGCTGTACAGAATGTCTGGCAATTACAAATTATAATGTACCGCCCCCACCTCCACCGTCTATCGATACTTGTGATGCTTATTTTGTGTATCAGCTCGATGCCGCTTTAGGAACAGGTTATTTCACTGCAGTTAATGCCAACCCTAATTTAGTTGCTGAATATTATTGGAATTTTGGGGATGGAAATGTAAGTAGTGATCCACAGCCGGTATATAATTATGCGGCAGACGGTACCTATAACGTATGTCTTACAATTATAACCGTCGACTCTTGTGTAAGTAATTATTGCGAATGGATTGATGTTTATACAAATGGCAATACAAATAATCTTTACGACATTAACGGAACCATTTCTATTACCGGAGATGATTATGCAATTGTTTATTTAATTGAACATGATTCTATAGCAGGTACTTTAACAGCAGTAGACGCTGCCTTGGCAGATGTATTTACACAGGGTGAATATACTTTTTCCGGAGTAGATGCCGGTTCTTATTTGGTTAAAGCAGCATTAATTCCCGGAAGTGAAAATTATTGGGATTATATACCAACATATTATATCAACGAAGTTCTTTGGTCGGATGCGACTTACATAAATGTGAACAGCAATACTAATAATATTGATATTAATTTAATCGCCGGACAGAATGACGGAGGCCCGGGATTTGTAGGAGGTTTAATATCAGACGGTGCAGGTAAGGTGTCGGTAGAGCCAATGCCTTACGCTGAAGTATTATTATTCAATGAAAACATGGATCCAATAAGGTATACCTATACCGATGAAAGTGGAATTTACAGTTTGGATGACTTAGCATATGGAACCTACTATCTTACCGTTGATCACGCAGGAATGGATTTTTATATGGTTGAAATTATCATCGATGCTAATAATCCTGTTCAGGAAGACATAAATCTAACTGCAGGAATTTTGCCCACCGGAATTAATAATGATGATCTTTATTTGGGTGGAGAAATAAAAATTTATCCAATGCCAAGTCCGAATGATATTCTTTTTGTAGAGTTTGAAAAAGATGAAAAAGATATACAGGTTTTGATTACAGACGTAAGTGGCAAAACCATAATAAACCAATATTACAACCAAACTTCCTCGCGACGAATTCAGGTAAATCTTGAAGACGTAAGAAGTGGTATATATTTAATTAGTGTAAACAGTAAAGAGGGTTTATCTTTCCATCGCCCTTTGATTAAATAATAATACATAGCGGGGATATTAAAGGGAATAGGTCTGGCTGAACATTCAGCCGGACCTTTTTTATTGTATCTTTGCGCCGAAATGCAAAAAGATCTTCATTTACCGGTCATGGAATCGTTCTATACCATTCAAGGCGAAGGATATCATCAGGGAAAAGCAGCCTGGTTTATTCGCTTGGGTGGATGTGATGTTGGATGTGTGTGGTGTGACGTAAAAGAAAGCTGGGATGCTGAAAAACATCCATCCAAAAGCATAAAAGAAATTACAGAAACCATTGAAGGAAATGCTGAAATCGTAGTCATTACCGGTGGCGAACCATTGATGTACAATCTGGATGAGCTTACTTCATCCATCCAATCAAAAGGTAAAAAACTACATATTGAAACTTCAGGAGCCTATAAATTTTCTGGTAAATGGGATTGGTTTTGTCTTTCACCTAAAAAATTTAAAGCGCCGTTAGATGAAAATTATGCCGCAGCAAACGAATTAAAAGTGATCGTTTATAATAAGTCTGATTTCAAATGGGCTGAAGAACAAGCGGCCAAAGTAAACGATGATTGCTTATTGATTTTACAACCGGAATGGGATCGAGAAAAGGAAATGCTTCCATTGATTATTGACTATGTAAAATCAAATCCTCAATGGCAAATTTCACTTCAAACGCATAAATATATGGGGGTAGATTAACTATTGACCTATGATTATCTATAATGTAACCATAAAGCTTGAGTTCGCTATTCATCGGGAATGGCTCGATTATATGAAAGAGGTACATGTGCCTGATGTAATGAATACCGGTATGTTTCAAAGCCATCGAATCTGCCGCTTAATCGACCCGGCTGATAAGGATGGATTTACTTATGCCATTCAATATTTTGCCAAAGATATTGGCAAAATCAAAGAGTATCAGGATCGTTTCGCTCCGGATTTACAGAAAGATCACAATGATCGTTTTAAAGATCAATTTGTTGCTTTTCGTACTTTATTAAAGATAGTGGACTGATTCTTGCCCGAAATCTCAATGAAATTCCCAACTTTGCCCCGCATTAACCGTAAAAAAGACATATGTATCAGCTTTATAAAAAGTATGCTCACCTGCTCGTAAATTATTGTGTTGAAATGAAGCGTGGAGACCGGCTGGTGGTTCG
>JAHDHT010000053.1:12239-16766 GCA_020631175.1 Chitinophagales bacterium | reverse complement strand
GTACGTGACCTTAAACGTTCGCTTTGTGTTTTTCCGAATAATGCATTGGCTCAAATGGCGGGAATGACCTTAACCGAGTATACTGAATTTGTGATGAAAGCCTGTAAGTTGGATGCAGATGATCCAACAGCAGAATGGATAAAACTCGGTAAAGAACAACAATTGATTGTTGACCATTTAAATAAGTGTAACAAAGTACAATATAAAAATAATAACGGTACGGATATAAGCTTTTCAACGGAAGGAAGAACATGGATTAATTCGGATGGAAAAACAAATATGCCATCGGGTGAAGTTTACACAAGTCCGGTTGAAAATTCTGTAAATGGAACGGTCTTTTTTAATATGCCATCTATTTATTTAAGTTCTGAAGTGCAGGATGTAACGCTTGAGGTAAAGGATGGAGAAGTGGTTAGATGGAATGCTAAAACAGGTCAAAAAGTTTTAGACCATGTAATGAAAGTACCGGGTGCAAATTTCTTTGGTGAATGCGCTATTGGTACTAATTATGACATTCAGCAAATTACGAAGAACACTTTGTTCGATGAAAAAATGGGTGGAACGGTGCATATGGCATTAGGTCAGTCTTATCTTCAAACCGGAGGAAAAAATCAATCTTCTGTACACTGGGATTTAATTACTGAAATGCGAAATGGAGGTGAAATCTGGGCGGATGATGAAATGATTTACAAAGACGGTCAATTTTTGATCTCCTAATATATAGAGTCGAATTTATTCGATCCTGAAAAATTTCAATATTGGAAAAAATTAGTTTTCTCGCGAATCATTTCGTAGGTCTTGAAGCGACTGGTGGGAAAATGACGATTAGCGATGAAGGAGTTTTTTTTAAAACACATCAACTAAATATTCAAAACCACGAAGTTTTAATTCCATTTAACTCTATTTCTAAAATCGAGTTTTGTAATACCTTGAAAATTGTACCAAATGGAATGAAGTTAATTCTGAAGGATGGTACTATTCATCAATTTGTTTTGTGGAAACGAAAGAAGGCTAAGACTGAAATCGAAAGCCGCATGTAGAGTCGAATTTATTCGGCCCTGAAGTCTGAAATGAAAGTTGAATTTGAGTTAGAGAATATTCAGGTTGTTTAATGATAATTTTTGGACAACGATTCATAAGATCCTTCACTTCGTTCAGGATGACTGCTTCGTTCAGGATGACTTTATCGGTAGGTCTAATGTTTGTTTTTCTTCCGCATTAATCCTTCCTGAACAACACTGGCAACCAGTTTTCCTTCTTCATTAAAAATACTTCCACGTGTGAAACCCCGACCGTTCGATGCTGATGGACTGTCTATACTATAAAGATGCCATTTACTCATATCGATTTTATGATGAAACCACATAGCATGATCGAGACTTGCTAATTGTAAATCATTAAATCGAACTTTATCCTGATGAGGGCGAATGGCAGTTGTCAATAAATTGTAATCGGAAACATAAGCCATGAATTGCTGATGAATATTCTGGCTATCCGGAATTTCACCTTTCGCTTTAAACCAAACATGTCTGAATGGACTTAAAGATTCTTGTGCTAAAACACTTTGTGGGTCAACCCAACGAATTTCAACCGGACGAGGTCTTAAAAATTTCAATAAGCTTTTTGGAAGATGATCTTTAAATTGCATCATTAATTGCTGATCATTAAATAATCCATCAGGACCTTCGATTTCAGCCATTTTTAATTGATGTTCTAATTGATCTTCTTCTTCTCTATGAAAGGAAACCGCCAAAATAAATATGGCTTTACCGTTTTGTATGGCTCTAACTCTTCGCGTAGTAAATGAACCTCCGTCCCGAATATGATCTACTTCAAAAATGATTGGCTTTTCAAGATCACCAGGAAGGATGAAATATCCATGCATGGAATGGGTTAACCGATTTTCGGTAACGGTTCTTTGAGCTGCTTCCAGAGATTGAGAAAGTACCTGACCACCATAAACTGTTGGTGAACCAATATCATAGCTGTTGCCTCTGAATAAATTGCTTTCCAGTTGTTCGAGGCCAGTTATTTCTATCCACTCTTTGACATTATCCATATGCGCAAAGATGAATAAATTTGGCGGGATTACTTGGCATTATCGAGCTTTCGCTCGATTTCATGTGCCTCAGCATATTTCTGATCGCTAAGCTGACGATTTGATTTAGAAAGTTGAAATGCTTCCTTTAATAATTGAGCATGCTTCTTTTCTAACTGTCGAATTTCTGATGAACTTAAAGCTGACATAATTTCTTGTTTGGTGATAGAACATCCTTCCAAATGAAAGGTTTAAAAAAAAGCCTCCTTGCAGGAGCAAGAAGGCTTATAAGCAGGGAATTGGATTTTCTATTTATCAGACTTGTGCGTCGTTCTCAGTAGACTCTTCAGTCTTTTCTTCTTCAATACCAGCTTCTTCAAGTTTAGCGATTTCGCTTTTCTTAACCAATGCATCAGGAAGGCTCATTCCACTTTGTTTAAGAAAGTCGTCTAATTGCGGCATCATGCTATACAAACCCTGAACAAAGTTACCTACACCCTGTCCGTTACCGTTATCATAAACTACCACTTTATCGATTTCTAAATCTTTAATGGCATTGGTCTGGATAGTGGCTAGTTCAGATAACTTATCGATCATCAGATAAGCAATGGCACTTTGCGGGTCTCCTCCGGCAGCTTTAACCAGATCTTTAAAACCATCTGCCTGTCGTTTTAGGAGTTCTTCATTACCCTTTGCCTGAGCCATGTATCGGGCGAGAATCGCATCTGCTTCTCCTTTCGCAATTTCTCTTCTTTTCTCTGCTTCGGCTTGTGCAGCGATTACTTGCTTTTGTTTTTCAATATCTGCTTCAACTACTTCATCGGCTTCTTTCATTGCTTTTTCTTTTGCGCCTCTGGCAACTTCAGCATCTTTCTCAGCCATATAAGCTTCTTCTAAAGCTTTAGCTACTGCAACTTTTTGTGCGGCTGTTGCTTTTCGATTGGCTTCAGCAACCAGCATATCTTTTTCTGCATTTGAATTGGCAATTTGAATAGCAGATTCATTTTTTCCATCGACAGCTTTTGCAAGCGCTGCTGCTTCTCCAATTTCAGCTGTAGAGTTGGCTTCCGAAGTTTGAATTCTTTGTCTTTGCTCGGCTTCTGCTTCACCAATCATGGCAACCGAATTGGCTTCAGCTACTTTGATACGTTGAATTTGTAAAGTTTCTGCTTCACCTACTTCGGCTTTAGTATTTGCTTCGGCCACTTTTACTCTTTGTTCCTGTTGGGCTTCTGCTTCACCGATAGAACCGTGACGAACTTCTAAAGCAACTTTTACTTTTGCATCGTTTACTGCTTTTGCGGCGGCTTCCTGACCAAGTGCTACGATATAACCGCTTTCATCCTGAATATCAGTAACGTTTACATTGATCAATTCTAAACCGATCTTATGTAATTCGTCGCCAACGTTCAGGTATACGGATTCAACGAATTTGTCACGATCAGTATTTAATTCTTCGATATCCATGTTTGCAATTACTAATCGCATTTGCCCCATTATGATATCGTGTGAAAGGGAAGAAATTTCCGGGCGTTTTAATGCAAGCAAACGTTCTGCTGCTGCAATCATTAAATTGGGTTTATTACTAATTCCTACGGTGAACTGGGCAGGTACAGATACCCGGATGTTTTGCTTGGATAATGCATCCTGCAAGTTAACATCGATGCTTAATGGGGTTAAGTCGAGAAATGCATAGTCCTGAAAAATTGGCCAGATAAATGTTGCTCCACCTGCATAACATTTTGCAGAACTTGCTCCTCCTGTTTTACCGTAAACTACCAATATCTTATCACTGGGGCACCGTTTGTATCGGCTTACGATAAATAATAGCAGTAGGATAGTGATGGTAACAATAAATGCTACCAAGGTGAAAATACTCGAAAACATATATAGGTTGTTTGGTGTCTATAGTAAGTCAACCATCGCAATCTGATCATTAATTTCAACAATCTTTACATTGCTTCCGGTTGGAATAATTCCATCAATTGATTGTGCTTTTATTTCTCTAAGCACACCATTTATTTCTACCTGAATAATTCCATTTGAATTATCCGGATTTACTTTTAAATATACTTTTCCGGTTTTATTTAATGCTTCCGAAATATGCCAGTTTACATTTTCGTCTGCACCGATGAAAGCTGAAAATATCCAGGCAAGTAAAAAGACGGCAAGGATACCGGCTACGCCTCCGAAAATAAAGGCAACATACAGCCCAAAAGAAAAATCTAAGAAAATTTTAGCAACCCAAGTGCAAACAGAAATAAATGTGAGGAAACCTTTTATAAAACCTAGTCCCCCACCGTTTGCATCAACTTCGCTTCCGCCGAAATCGAGATCAAAGTCTAAATCTAAACCACTTATTAAAGAAAGAGAGAGTAAGATGATTAAAATTGATCCGGCAGTTACAGCAATCCAAAACAGGGTAATCGTCATAGTCAAGATTTGTATATGTCTTAACTTATGTTAATTCGTTTTAGTTCCACGTTTGT
>JAHDHT010000053.1:9137-12139 GCA_020631175.1 Chitinophagales bacterium | reverse complement strand
CTTAGCGAAGGATCTATTTAATTGATTAGAAAATCATCCTTCGATGAAAATAAAAAGATTGCTTGCTTCGCTCGCAATGACCTTATTGGAATTCTTTTCAACACTTTACCCGAAAGGAAATTGTCGATTAGTATTTCATCGCTTCATTCGCAACGATTCTTACTCCGGACTAATCGTACCTAAATTATAATTCACAAAATTATACGACAAAGAACCTACAAGAACGTCTTGACTATAGGTCGAACTACATCCACCCGAATTTGTATAGCTGTAGGTGATTGTATGTAAACCCGGTCCGGCAAGAGCAGGACTAAAAGCATTGAAAATAATTCCTGTACCACTAAAAGTTCCTCCGGGTGTATTCGGACTTAAAGTTACCGGAATACTATTGGTTATTACGGAAGGTAAACCACTGAAGTTTACATTAGGTTGCGGATGAACGGTTACTGTTAATGTATTTTCTTCACTTACGAAAAGAGAACAATTAACGGTGTTTAGTCGAACTTCATAGGTGCCGGGAGTGTCCCAGAAAATTTCATAACTGTTATCATTTTCAGAAAGAAAATTTCCTCCATCCCGATCCCAGCAGTAAAATCCATCCTGCTCAATAGAAGTAGTATATATCGCTGAATTACCTTCACATACATCAATTGCTCCATTTATAGCAGGCAAGTCGGGCTGCATAATTTCATACAACCAGGGCTGGGCACCAATAATCATACTATCGAGATAAGCAATATCTTCTAACAACTCAGGTTCATGACCAATTCCATCCCAGGCAACTAAAGTATTTTCAACTCCATTATTTGTAAGTCTGGTATGAATATCCTGCGAACCCTGAAGGGTAGGCCATATTGGTAAATTGAATGGCTGTCCGGTACCGAACGGCACGATATCATCAGCAGTACCATGGAAGGATATCATTGGAATATTATCTCTTGCTGTATTTTCAATCCAAACCGTATCTCCAATAGCACCCCAGTGATTGATTAAACCACGAACAGGTACGCGCTGATTTCCGTAATTACTGTTGCCTACACAATCGATGCACCCTAAATCTGATGGTTCGAGCGTAATGCCATAAGTAGATGCCGGGCGTTCCGGTTCTTCCATGTAGGCGGTATGAATGCCCGCAACACAACCGGCGCTGCTTCCTGTGAGAAACATGGAGTTGATATCAATATTATAGGTTGAAGCGTTATCGGCAAGAAATCGTTGTGCTGCCCTTATATCCTGAGCAGCCCTGTAAACGGCTCTTTCTGCGCTATTTCCATCCAACGTATTGAAGTTAATGCGATACTCAATGCTTACGGTAACATAGCCACGCTCAGCAAAATAACGGCAATAATCAGGAATCGGATCCTGCTCTTTAAATCCAATCAAAAAGGCACCACCAAATGCCCAGATGATAACCGGTCTTTTTGATAAAGTATCATTTGCCGGAAGGTAAATATCCATTTCAAGATCCTGATCAAACAATGAAGCGTAGGGTCTGGCTGTTGCATAATAAACATCATCCAGTTCTGTAACAGTAAATAATGGATCATTATAGCGATCTCCTAAACAAGGAAGCTGGCTATACAGCGTATTGCAAAAGATTAAAGTGGCGCTTAGTAGTATGATTAATCTATGCATGGTGAGTAATTTGTATAAAAATAGGGATTATTTGTAAATGCCTTATAAGAATTGATTTGTTCTGTTTTTGATATGACCTTTGCCGGTATTTTTACAAGCTCCAAACCAAAAGATTTACTTCGTCAAGCCTCGTCTAGGCTCGAAATAAACTTTGCGCCCTGGCGTCTTTGCGGTAAAAAAAAGCCGAACAAAAAAAGGGAATCACTTCACAGCAATTCCCTTCATTGGTGTTTAATAGTATTATCGTTTAGTTGCGGATCATCACTTCGATCTGCGCTGTTTTATATTTTCCCTGAATGTTACCACCTACATCATTTCCCTCATCTAAATCCAAAAGAATGACTCGTTCCATTTCAATTCTTGCCATTCCTTCCGGTAAAGCTTCGAGTTTATCCGTACCAATAATTATACTGCTTGCCCCAATATCTGTTTGTGTTACAATTCTGGCATCTCCTTCATTGTCGCCATTAACGGTGAGGATAACGTATTCATTTTCTTCGAGCGGAATTCCATCCCAGAATAACTCGTAAGCAGCACTTTTAAAAATGGTATCATTAATTTGGGTGGATGAAAAGGCAATTGGATTGATCGGATTTATAACATTCGTGAATGTGTTTCCATCCAGATCATTGTAAACAAAAGTTCCGCTGTCGACCACTCCTGCATATTCTCTTTCATAATGTGCCAGAACCGGTTTCCAGTCTAATAAGTCATTATTAAATTCTGCTGAAGCATTATCCACTAATTCTAATGCAGTACCAAAAGCATTGCTGAATTTAAAAGAAGAACGTGCAATGGTTTTATCGGTTTCTGCATCGTAAGCAATTTCGTGTAGCTGCCAGATTCGATCTTGTTCTACAGAAGAAGAATCTTCTCTGTTACATGCGCTATTAAAAAGTGCGAAGCCAATGAGTAGAGCAAAAAAAAGTGATTTATACATAGCTAAAAATTTGGATATAATAAGCTAGGATAAATACCGATACAAAAAGTTTAAACTAGTGTTTAATAAACTCTCTTTTTAACATTTGATCTTCTCCGAAGACGTTAAGAACATAAACACCAGAAGCTAAAAATTGTAAATCAATATTGGTTTGAGAACCGTTCAATTCAAACTCATGCACAACTTGTCCCTGAAGATTAATTACGCTCGCATGCGTATAGACTTCATCGTCGTTTTGAATCGTCATCCAATTATGAACTGGGTTTGGATAAAATTTAATTTCCGCATCTTCTTTTTGAATTGACTGATCATCCTCAAAAGTTGCCTGACAATTTGTAGTAAAGAAAATACTGCTTGATAATGAAGAAGTAGAATTGTTGCCGCAATTTGTTGTGACAGCATATTCATAAACATCACATGGATCTAA
>JAHDHT010000053.1:5654-9037 GCA_020631175.1 Chitinophagales bacterium | reverse complement strand
GCCGGATTTCCTCCTTCAAAAAACCACAACCAACTATTCGGATTATTTAAAGATTGATCGTTAAAAGAAACGGTCTCCCCTACGCACGCATTCTGAACGGAGCTGCTAAAGGCTGCTGTTGGAGGAGCATTATTACATGAACTATTATTAAATGGTGTAATCGGTAAAGGACTGCAAATATTTGCATTAACACTATGTACCATAACTGCAAGTCCACCTTCTACAGATTCAGGAGTTACTTCTCTTTGATCAACTCCTGATCCTAAAAACGGATACATTACATCGCTATTTAAAACATGACCTAATTGATGGATGTGTCCGATTTCATGAATTAAAGTAGACTCTAAATCATAGTCTCCAACCTGAGTTGGATTAGGGCCCAGATTCCATGCTGTTGTAAATGAGAAAATAATATCAGCATCTAATAACATTGCTTCACCGCCACTACAGGTTGCTGTTGTGGTTCGGGTGGATGCTAAACTGCTTATAACACAATCCTGATCAAATGATACTAAATTGATATAATCGAAACCGGAGCATTCAAAATTTTGTGTGCCGCTTACTACAAAATTACAAGCTGTTTTACAGTTCCATTCGTCAATGGCATTTTGCAATGCCGGCATACCACCTAAGGCAATATAATTTTGTGAAGTTTGAATTATAAATGAACCGTTGTTTCCGGTTGAAGTTAAATCGATTTCTTCGAATTGATTAACTGTTTTATGATAGGTTACATAAAGATCATTTGGTGAAACTGTTTCATTGCCATTGCTATCTACAACCCATACCTTACCCGTTGCTGCTCCTCTTTTACCATTTGAAACATCATTACCCGGAACAATAACTCTAATTTCATTATCCGTCCAAAATAAAATATGATTGGCAGGTACTTCAAAATTAGCGGCTGAAGTAAAATCAGGGTGTTTAAATTTCACTGCCGCATCTCCAGTATAAGAATTGCCAAATCCCGAACCAAAAATACTTAACTCAGTAAGTGTACCGGATGTTACCACAGGAGGATCAAAAGCTCCTATAGAGGGCATCATTGCATTTGGGGATGGATTATTGTCGTTTGTATTGTATTTAAATGCGGTATCATCATTTGAAACAATTTCTGCACCTTTCTGATCGGCTATTATTTTTATTAAATCATTAATTTCAAATTCCTCAAAAACACCAAAACATTTTTTGCTGTTGGAAGGAATATAAAAATGTCCGAGATTTTGCCCGACCGGCTGTAATAAATTTACTTTTGGATCCGGGTGGATAATGTCACTGTTTTCTAAAAGGAAAATACCAGTTTCATCGGTTTGAAGATTAACTGAAGGTTCAACTTGTTGATGAATGCTATCAACAGTTCCACCTTGTGTAATGATATCAATGAAGGTTTGATTGTTTTGGATGGATTGATGAACTTCAAGGTGATGACGGGTATAAATGAATTTACGATCGGCTGACCAATAACTTTCTGAAAATAATACGGTAGCTAAAACGGCTGATTCTGCCTGATCTATACGCTGATCGAGCGGAACTTCGGGGTACATACATACTCCCCCAAATGAGAAAAGGCTTAGTGATAAGCCCAGTAGAATACATACTAACGGCTTCAATGTGTACAATGTGATCAGTTTAGGTAGCCGTTGTATAGTTTATACGGTACGACTTGTGTTTTCGTTTCAGTTTTTCACATAATTCGGGGGCGAGTAATAAAAGTAAGAAGTAGAAAAGACATTTATTGGTATTAAACCCACATAAAAACAACAGAGTGATGAAAAATTTCGTATAACATAACTAATGGGGGATCAATCAATCGATTTAAAATCGGATCATGAACGTATAGAATGGGTTCGTAAACATTATCTGAATGAACCTGAAAAAAGTGCATTAGCGCTTAAAGAGATAACTTCTGATGATGCCGAAGTGCTTGCCAATGCTGCTAATTTATCCGGTTTACTTGTTTTTCAGAAAGGCTTATATATCGAAGCATTAGGCTTCTATAAAAAGGCTTTGGCAATTGCAAAAGCTAATCAGCTCAAGGAAATGTCAGCAAAAATATTACTTAACCTTTCCAGTTTTCATATTCGATTCAGAAATTATAAAGAAGCGATAGATTGCGCATTTCAATGTTTAAATTACGATTTCGACCGTTGGAATGCTTTAAGTTTTTACAACCTATCTTTGATATACGGTAAAATCGGTGATGAAGAAAAGGAGATTGAATTTCAAAAGAAATCAAGGGAATTAAATGAAGCCTTAAACCTTACGGCTTCTTTGTTTTATGATTATTTTAATGAAGGGAATAATAGTATATTCAAGCATAAACAATACGATAAGGCTATTCAATCATTCGAGAAATGTCTAATTCTTTCTGAAGAGGCTAATTTAACTTCATATAAAGCAAGTGTTTATGAATCGATAGCAGTTTGCTATAATTCTAAAAAGGAATTTGATAAAGCGATTGAATATGCAGATAAAGCTTTGAAACTGGCTTTAAAATATAATGCACCAAGAGATTTATTAATAGCACATTCTGCAAAAGCGAAAGCCCTGTTTGAATTAAGAAAATATGAAGAGGCAATTTCAGAATGCATTTCCGGATTGAAATATAATGAAGAAGATGTTTTAGAATATCAATATGCATTACATGAAATAAAAATTGATTCTGCTAAAATTGTAGACAAAGAGCATGTTGAGTTTTATTTTCAGGATTATGTATCGTTTTTAAAAGAAAGTAATAAAGTTGATCTTAAAGAAGGTGAACAAATAAATGAATTACTTGAATATAAAAATCAACAGCTTACAGAATTTCAAAGAATAAATGATGAAATAGCAACTAAAAACAGAGAGCTTGAATTAATCAGTAAGTTGCTGGCACATGATTTAAAAACACCTGCAAGAACGATCGGTTCTTTTACAGATTTGGCTCAACGTTCTATTGAAGGCTCAGAGAACTCAGACTTAAAAGAGTATTTTAAATATATTAAAACAGGTGCAAGTGAAATTTATAAAAAGCTTGATTTATCTGAAGAGTACTTAAATTTCAAATTGGATACAGATAAAACAACAATTCAATTTAATTCCTTTTTAACAGCAATTGATTTAAGATTAGTTTTGTTGGATAATGATAGTTCATTAAATGTTTATCCCAATGCTTTTAAGCTTTTCTTTTTGCGGATGATAGAGTCGTTTAAAAACGAATTATCCGAATCTGATTTTAAAATTTATATTTCTTCGAAACTTAACCAAAATAAAATTGAATTTATTTTTAGTTCTTCTAAAATGGGGTATCAAGATTTTGACAGAGAATTATTTAAAGAGCAAATTCAAAATGATATAAAAGCAGAGCATGCAATTATGCAGAAGATCGTTTTATTGCATGAAGG
>JAHDHT010000053.1:2228-5554 GCA_020631175.1 Chitinophagales bacterium | reverse complement strand
CTTTCATAGTTGGAAACATGTAACATGCTTTGTCTTGAGTTTTGAAGATTAACTTCTTTCACCTGACTTAAAACTTTACCATTAATATCTGTCAATAAAATCGTAGCAGTGGTTTCTCCTTCCAGTAAAGGAAGCGATAAATTAATCTGATCGCTTACCGGATTCGGATAAACATTCACCAGGTTTTCAAAATCTTTTGGTGTGATGGTTCCTAAATTATAATTCACAAAATTATAGGTAACAGAAATCACTAAAACGTTTTGAGTAGCTACAGTACTACAACCGTTATCATCAATATATTCATATGAAATTTCGTGCAAGCCTGTTCCGGCTAAGGAAGGATTGAATGCGTTGAATAAGACTCCATTTCCGGAGAATGTACCACCGTTAGGTACACCGTTTAAAGATACCGGTTCTGTTGAGTTTACTGTGTTTGGAAGGTTTAAAATTTCAGCTTCAATATTTGCGGTAATGCCTGAAACAATACCGGAATAAATGATAGAACAACCTGTTCCATCCGATAAAACAACACTGTACACATCTCCGTTATCGACCGCAAAGCCATGATTAAAATCACCGGTAAGGGTATAATTTCCATCACCGCCTATAGGCGTTAAGTTTACAATTCCATCAGCCGCTCCTGAGTTTCCACAAACAAAATCAATTTGAAGATCTAAATCAGAATCATTACAATCTGCATTGTAACCCGAGCAGTTAACGGTGCCGTTAACGGTTTTAGAACAACCATTGGTGTCTTCAACGGTAATTGAATAATTCGTTCCGTTAGCTAATAATTGTCCATCATAATTTCCAAAGAAATCATATGTACCTGAACCATTTAATGCGGTTAAAGAAAGATTACCACTTCCATCCGAATTACATAAAACTTCAACTTCAAGATCTAAAGCACTATCATCCTGAGAAGTATCAGATCCATCCAGAATATGCATACAAACATCTGATTGATCAACCGCGAAATTGGAATTTGAACTTAATAATAGAAAATAATTTTCACCCGGAGTTAATCCGCCAATAGTTGTATATCCATCACAAGAAGTTAAAAAACCGGTACAGGATAATTCTTCCATACTATTGCAATTATCTCCTTCAAAAACAGCCATATTATAGTTAAAACCGGCATTTGCATTGGCTTTAATATAACCCGAAACGGGAGCGGTAAACTGGAACCAGATTCCACTTCCCTGCCAGGCATCGCAAGATGTAATAATATCATCGGTAGATGCACCAATGTTGGTTCCGCTGGTACAATTTCCACCAACGTTAACACTGGCGGCTGAAATACAATTATCATTAACCGGTGCCTGTGGGGCAGGACCTAATTCCATACATACATTTCCTTCAACGGTAGCAAAATAACCGGTAATTTGAACATAGTATTGCTGACCCGGATTTAAACTGTTTAAAGTTATGCTTTGACCGTCAAGCGTACCGTTTACTTCATTAAGGTTGGTACAGTTTCCTGAGTAAACCGTAATTACATCAGCAAAGTCTGCATTCGTTTCAATTTCTGCTTCACCATTTGCATTTGCAGTGAATGTATACCAGATTGACGATCTTGATTTATCATTGAATGTAGGCAATGTAGCATCCGTTGCTGCATTTACATTTGTGCCATCTATACATGCATCTCCATAATTTAAACTAACCGCTGCATTACAAATATTATTAGAAGGAGCAGACGGTGCGGGTACCCCATCCTGAACTTCGATACAGAAACTTCCTTCCGGCAAACCGAATAAACAATCGGCACCACTGATTCTAATGTAATAAGTATTACCCGGAACCAGATTGGTTTCATATAAACGTTCCCCTTCAAAACCGAATTCATCTTTGTTTATGCAGCTGCGTTCCGTTAATGAACCGCATGAACCTTCAAATAAGGTAAGTACATCATTAAATTCAGCTTTAGTGTAAATACTTACATCGCCAGAGTTCGGTGCTTCGAAAGTATACCACAAAGAAGCCTGATTATCATCCGTCATACAAGCAGATGCCGGCCCCGTGAAAAAAGCATTAGTAGAATTCGCCTGAGTACAGTCGGCATTCACCGTTAACGGAACTGCTGAATCGCAATTTTCAGGCATTGAGCCACTGCCGATCACTTTAAAATTATCTATCGAAGCCCACCAGCCCCATCCACCCGCATCATCAAATTCATAGATGATTTGCATGGTATTGCTTCTATATTCAGAAATATTGATCGTTTCGGTGATATAGCTGGTGAATAATCCATCATTAATTTCTTCTGTGAATGTTGCTATTGTATAGGTGTTTTCTCCATCCCATAAATAAACAGAAACCACATTATTCCAAGGATCTTTGAAGGCAATATCGAATTCAAGGGCAACTTCAGCATAATTGTTGGCACTGAATACAGGGCTGCTGAATTGTGCTAATGAAGCCGGAGCATATTCTCCAAGGATATCATCATCGAAAAAAGCCATGCAGGTTCCATTCATATCAGTGCCCTGCCATCCAATTGCATTACTAGCCAGACCGAACTGCCATCCGTCATCTCCGGTTATTATATTACTTGTCCATCCTGCGGGCATCGTGCAGCTGTCAAAGTTCTCTTCGATTATAGTTTGCGCATTGGATGCGAAACAGAAAATAAGGAATGTGAGCGCAGCAAAAATTCTATTTTTCATATGCATGACTTTACAGCTATATTTAAAAATATTCTTATTTGAGTAATTAATCAAATATTTAAAAACATTCTCATCTGATAAACAAAGGCGCTTGTTTAAGAAATGTTGTGTTTCTTCAAATTTCATTAAAACAAAAAACGTATTTAAAGATCCTTCCCTTTAAAATAGGGGCATAAACTGATTTTGTTTCAAAAAAATATATCCCCTGTCATATTATGAACAACTTAAATATTTATTGTAGCGTTAATGGGTTTTATTTATTAAATTAGGTTACAAACTTGGAGAGCTTATGGCAGGATGTAATCAAGGAACGATAAATGTATACACCCCTTCTGCGGCCAAACCATGGAACAGAAGACGGATTTTACATTTATATAATCGATTAGGATACGGAGCTACGGATACAGAAATTGATGCTGCATTAGGACAGTCACCTTCTGCTTTGGTGGATAGTATGGTGACGGAAGCAATGAATAGCACCCTTCCTGCTGATCCGTTTTATGCCAACTGGACAGCAGATGATTATTATAACAACCCGGATGAAGACCGTTGGCAGCATTATTTAGAGATAAAAAATATTTTTCTCAGTTCGATGTTAACCAATACTTCTGCTTTAAAAGCGAGGTTAACTTTTTTCTGGTTAAATCATTTTGTAAC
>JAHDHT010000053.1:0-2128 GCA_020631175.1 Chitinophagales bacterium | reverse complement strand
ATTATTGGCGGACAAATTAAATCGCCTGTTGAAGCTTTAGTTTCATTGCATCGATTAAGCGGCATCCTTCCTTCTGAAATGGAAGATTGGGTATTGAATGGGATTGGATGGAATTCTTTGGAGTTAGGGCAAGATTTATTTAATCCTACTGATGTTGCCGGATGGCCGGGGCATCGTAACTGGATTAATGAAACGACTTTAACCAACCGTTGGAATATGATCAACGGTTATATCTGGAACTTTGGGGATACCGGTCGTGCGAAGTTGTTGAATATGGCAGTGAATGTTACTTCAAATTCTGATGATCCGGAAATAATAACGGATGCATTTATTGAACATTTCTTACCGCATTCTTTAGACCCTTCGAGCCGACAGGCTGCCATTGATACTTTTAAAGGTGACGTGCCGGCGAATTATTATGAAAATGGTGTTTGGAATTTAAATTATCCCGGTGCGGATTGGCAGTGTACTTTCTTGCTATTTTATTTAAGTAATCTTCCTGAATTTCAATTGTTTTAAAATTTCAGTTTATGTGTGATCACGGAAAAAAGAAAAATAAAGAAAAGAGAATTGGTTCTGCTTTAGAGCATGGTTCGGCGCATACGGATGAACATAACAGCTGGAATCGAAGAAAATTTTTAACAACCTCCGGACTGGCAGGATTGGGTATGAGCATGATGCTTGGTAACTCAACTGTTAAGGCTTTTAGTCCGAGCGATTTGGGCATGGGTTTATCTCATGTGAGTAATGATCGTGTATTGGTTTTAATTCGTTTGAAAGGTGGGGTGGATGGATTAAATACTATTGTACCAAGGTTTAACAGTGTTTATTACAATGAACGACCAACGCTCGCGGTACAGGAGGCAAATATGTTTGCTATGGATAGTGCAAACGGTCTGCCTCTGGACACTATGGGTAGTTTACAATCTTTATATCAAAATAATGAAATGAAGGTGGTGCATAATGTGGGATATCCGAATCCGGATTATTCACATTTCCGTTCTTCTGATATTTGGGCAACGGCTTCTGATTCGGATGAAATTGTTACTACCGGATGGATAGGTCGTTATGTAGATAATTTAATGCCGGCTTATATAGACGCTCCGCCTACCGTGCCTCCGGCATTACAAATTGGAGTACAAACTAATTTGTTGTTTAATGGGCCGAGTGCTAAAATGGCATTGACAATTGATAATGCGGAACAGTTTTATCAAATTGCTCAAAACGGTTCTTTATATAGTACAGCAGGTTTAACGGATTGTCCGAAAGATCTTGAATTAGGTTTTATGCGTCAAACAGCGAATAATGCTTTCCGTTATTCGGAGTCGATTCAGGATGCTTATCAGAATTCTACAGCTTTTAGCGGTTACCCGGGTTATAACCCACTGGCTGAACGTTTGTCGATTGTTGCCCGATTAATTAAAGGTCGTTTAGGTACTAAAATTTATTTGGTTGAAATTGATGGCTTTGATACGCATGCTGAACAGGCGGGATATATGCCAGGCTTATTACAGGAATTATCTACCGCTACTAAAGCATTTTATGATGATTTAAGTGCTGCCGGTTTTACGGAGAATACTTTAATTATGACCTTCAGTGAATTTGGTCGGACATATAAAGAAAATGATTCTTTGGGAACTGATCATGGAACCGGTGCGCCTATTCTATTCTTTGGTCAGGACATGGGCGGCATTGTCGGAAGCCAGCCAAATTTATTTGGATTGGGTGAGTATGATGATCCGACTTATGATATTGATTTCAGAGGTGTATATGCTACGGTATTACAGGATTGGTTGTGTGTTGATCCGAATGTAGTAAACTATACTATGGGTGCTGATTTTATGCGGATGAGTGGTTTAATTTCGAATCCTTGTTCGCCTGCATTAGGTGCAAATAATGTAGCCGCTTTACTCGGCCATAACCCTAACCGTGCGAATCCAACTATGGTGGATATTAAGTATGGTATTAAGCAAAGAGGTAATGTTCGTTTACAATTACTAAGCGAAAGCGGACAGGTCTTAAGAACTTTCTTTAATGAATTTAAAGAGCGTGGAAGTTATACTTTTAGTTTCAGTCGGGTAGCATATAATTTACAGGCTGGTGATTATATGTATCGTATGGATACGGG
>JAHDHT010000331.1 GCA_020631175.1 Chitinophagales bacterium | reverse complement strand
TGATTGAATACAAAGCTAAAACATATAATTTCTATGCAATCAAACTCATTCAAATTGCTTAAACTTGTGCGCTTATTTCAAACATTTGAACGGAGACAAACAACATCAGGGCTTTGGTACGATGCCGGTATTTCTGGCGACGATCAGTACAATTTTAGGAGCAATTCTGTTTCTACGATTCGGTTATGCAATTGCTCATATTGGCTTCTGGGGTACCATTGGTGTGATCGCATTAGGCCACGTAGTTACGATTGCGACCGCTATGGCTGTTGCTGAAATTGCTACCAACCAAAAGGTGGAAGGCGGTGGTGCGTACTACATTATCAGCCGGTCATTCGGACTTAATGTAGGGGCAAGTATTGGCATTGCGCTTTATCTCGCACAAGCTATTTCTGTAGCGTTCTATATCGTCGCTTTAGGCGAATCGGCCGTTCCTTTTATGGATTTCCTGGAGCAGCAGTACAACATACCTGAAATCGATAAACGTTACCTCAATTTGGGCTTTATGGCGCTGTTGACTTTCCTGATTTTGTATAAAGGGGCAGATCTTGGCGTTAAGGCACTTTACGTTGTAGCGGCTGTGTTGCTTGTAGCTATTGGGATGTTCTTTGCCGGTGGGACGGATTATGTGCCTGAACCGGGTCGATATTATGCAACAATTGAAGGTGGTGATCATTTTTTCTATGTATTTACAATCATTTTCCCTGCATTTACCGGAATTGCTGCCGGCTTAGGCTTATCGGGCGACCTCAGAGAACCCCGAAAATCGATTCCTTTGGGCACTTTGTCGGCCACAGTGGTAGGCATGGTCATTTATGTTTTCGTAGCATGGAAATTGACGGTCAGCGCTTCTCCGGAAGATCTGGCAAATGATCAGTTATTTATGAGTAAGATTGCCGTTTGGGGGCCGATAATTCCGATTGGATTAGCTTGCGCTGCCATTTCTTCGGCTTTGGGATCTATCTTAATTGCTCCAAGAACCTTGCAGGCTTTAGGGAAGGATAATGTATTTCCAAACAAACCGGTGAACTCATTTTTCGAAAAGGGAATCGGAATGATGAATGAGCCTTTTAATGCCAGTGTGATTACCTGTCTGATCGCTTTTGTGTTCGTATTTATAGGTGATATTAACTTTGTAGCTGAAATTATTTCCATGTTCTTTATGGTGACTTATGGTGCTATTTGTTTGATTTCTGTTTTGGAACATTTTTCAGCTGATCCTTCTTACAGACCAACTTTCCGTTCACACTGGATTTTATCTTTAATCGGCGCAATCTTGTGTTTCTGGTTGATGTTTCAGATGAATTTCTGGTATGCATTATTATCATTGCTCATCATGATTTTGTTTTATTTCTCTATCAATTATTTTAATAAGGATGTGGGAGGATTAGCCCGCATTTTTAAAGGGGTAATTTTTCAAACCAGTAGACGACTGCAAATATTTTTACAGGAAAGAGATGATTATGAAGATGAAGACGATGATGCTGATGAAGGATGGAGACCTGCCTTAATTTGTATCAATGAAGCTAGTTTTGAACGAACAAGTGCATTCGATATGACGAGCTGGATTTCTCATCGATATGGCTTTGGTACTTATTTGCATTTAATTCAAGGCTATTTGAGTAAAGAGGCAAAAAGTGCTAAAATTGATGCTTTAAAACAATTGAAAAAATTCGCGAGAGCTAGTGGCAGTAATGTTTATCTCGATACGGTTGTAAGTCCGTCCTTTACCTCCGCCGTTGCCCAGGCTATTCAGCTGCCGGGAATTTCCGGACAGGATAATAATTTAATTCTTTTTGAATATTTAAAAGGTGCGTCTGATAATCTTCAGCAAATTCTGGATAATTATCCTTTAATCTCTGCGCTTGATTTTGATGTTTGTATTTTAAGAAGTACCGAAAAAGGTTTTGGATATAATAGTGAAATACATATCTGGATAACACCGCGTGATTTAGATAATGCCAATTTAATGATCCTGATGGGTTTTATAATTCAGGGGCATCCTATCTGGTCTAAGTCTGAAATAAAAATAATGTCGATTGCTCCACCGAGTAAGATGGAGAAAAGGAAGGATGACATTGTGGACTTAATTAAAAAAGGTCGCTTACCGATATCCTTGAAAAATATTGATTTAATTGAGCAAAGTGAAAATGAAAATCCAAAAAGTATTATTAACGAGCGTTCTAAAATAGCAGATTTAACGATTCTAGGTTTCCGTTCTGAAAGTATTAAGCGAACAGGTGCGGAAAACTTTGAAGGCTATGAAGGAATTGGCAATATCTTATTTGTAAATTCTTTAAAATCGAAAATTATTAAATAAAAGCAATTCGATTTTAAATGAAACAATTACTCACTGTATTCTTACTGCTTTGTAGTACGCTGATTTTTGCACAGGAAAAAAAATTAGACTTTACCGGTCCTGATTTCAGATTGATGCTTTCTGTTGGCACACATGAGATCAGAATTGGGATGGATGTTAAATCAGGTTTGAATTGGAATTGGTTTTCTGCTCATTTACATAATTCTACTTACTACAGTTTTAAAACTATTGGAAGGAAAAAAGGAGGATTTGTTAGTCGATTAGAACCGGGTATCGGATTTCAATGGGGCACTTTTCATGAAGATGACAGTCGAATTTATAGTAACCCGATCGCTTTTAACCGACCGAATGGATTTAGTTATGGATTGGTGCATTATTTTGACAATTTTGGTACAACGCAACAAAGCGGCATTGTTAGATTTCGAGGAAGGAATTTCTTTTATGAAATGGAAAATGATTTCTTTTCATATGCAGCTGATGATCGTTATAGAACCGGAGCTTTTATGCTGGGCTTTATAATTAATGATCAAATATTTTACATTAAAAATATTGGATGGACAGGCGACCCTTATGCTGAAGGTGTACCCTGGATAAAAGACTCGCCTTATCCTTCCAAATATGGATATACAGATATGTCTTATGCTCCATACGGTGATCGATCTGCAGCTGTCTTAAGTGTAGGAATGATATCAACCTTAAATGAAACGAATCAATATTTGGATTTTGAAATTGGTTTTGATCACGAACGAATACGTCATTTTTTTCAAAATCGATTAGTGCATGATTCGCCTTTAGTTAATGCACCTGCCAGAGGTGTTACGAATCCACATATACCGATGGTTGATGTGCATGGTAAACCTTATCTTTTTCTACCGGAACAGACATTGCCACCGGGAAAGATTTATTTACAATTTGGTTTTAATGATTTCTATTTATATTAAGCTATGTTTCGAA
>JAHDHT010000052.1:17548-20382 GCA_020631175.1 Chitinophagales bacterium | reverse complement strand
AAAAAAAACCAGGTCAATCAAAAAATCATGGGCAAAACATTCCTAGGACACGAAGTCTTAAAAAAGTAGTGCCCATGAGAAAAACAACCTAGCCGTTGCGAAATAAAGACCCCTTCAAGAATGAATTCGTTGCAAGGAAACAATGATTAAATATCCACCCACAAAAAAAGGGTAAACACAATGTTTACCCTTTTCAATATTGTTGATCGTGAAAATTTATTTAGCGTAATTCACCGCTCTTTTTTCACGAATTACCGTCACCTTGATTTGCCCCGGATAAGTCATATCCGACTGAATTTTTTGAGAAATTTCAAACGATAAATCATCACTTCTATCATCCGAAACCTTTTCAGCCTCTACCAGAACCCTTAACTCTCTACCAGCCTGAATTGCATAGGCCTTATGCACACCGTCATATCCCATTGCAATTTCCTCCAGTTCTTTGATTCGCTTTAAATAACTTTCGAGAATCTCTCTGCGCGCTCCCGGGCGAGAACCACTAATCGCATCACAAGCCTGAATGATCGGACTAATTAAATACTTCATTTCCATTTCATCGTGGTGCGCACCAATGGCGTTCACTACAGCAGGATGCTCTTTATATTTTTCTGCGATTTTAGCACCTAACAAAGCATGCGACAACTCAGACTCTTCTTCAGGTACTTTACCGATATCATGCAATAATCCGGCACGTTTAGCCATTTTTGGATTAACGCCTAACTCAGCTGCCATAGTCGCACATAAATTAGCTACCTCTTTAGAGTGTTGCAATAAGTTTTGTCCATAAGAAGAACGGAATCGCATCCTTCCAACCATTCTAACTAATTGTCTGTGTAAGCCGGTAATGTTCAATTCAATTACCGTACGTTCACCGATTTCCATAATCTGCTCTTCCATTTGTTTGGAAGTTTTCTTTACAATCTCCTCAATTCTTGCCGGATGAATTCTTCCATCCGCAACTAATCGTTGTAAACTCAATCGGCAAACCTCACGACGAACTGGATCATAGCCGGAAATGATAATCGCTTCAGGTGTATCATCAACGATAATCTCACATCCCGTTGCCGATTCTAATGCGCGAATATTTCTTCCTTCCCGACCGATAATTTGACCTTTTTGATCATCAGAGTCCAGATTAAAAACAGCCACTGTATTTTCAATAGTCTGTTCAGCAGCAGTTCGCTGAATCGTTTGAATGATAATTTTACGGGCTTCTTTGTTGGCTTTTGCCTTTGCTTCGTCAACCACTTCTTTAATGTGCGCCATTGCCTCTGTGCGGGCATCATCCATCAAAGATTGTGTTAACTGTTCTTTTGCTTCCGCTTCAGTCAGGTTAGCAATTTTTTCCAGTTTGCTAACCGTTTCCTTTTTCATTTTGTCGAGCTGCTCTTTACGAGAAGACACTAAACCTAATTGCTCTTCAAGATTTTTCTTGATTTGCCCGATTTCAGATTCTTTTTTTCGAAGATTTTTACCTTCATTTTTCAACTCATTCTGACGCTGTTTGAAGGTTCGCTCATTGTCTTCCAGTTTTTTTCTTCGTTTGCTTACTTCTTCATTAAACTGAGATTTTAACTGGAGATACTTTTCTTTTGATTCTAATATTCTGGCCTTCTTCTTCTGCTCGCCTTCTTCTTCGGCGGCCTGAACTATGCGAAGGGCTTTTTCTTTTGCCTCATTTATCTGAGAATTTGCTTGTCTGCCGGAAATAGATCTGCTCACCAATGTACCGATGATCAAACCAACAATTCCTGCTACAGCGTAAAAAATAATATCCATCACTGTGTTTTATTTATGTTAAAAAATCACAGCATTAAAGGTGTTTTATGCGATAGAAATGCAGTAAATGAGTAATTATTTACCGAGAAACTCGGTAAGAATAGCATCCAGTTCGGTTAGCTTTTCTTTAAAAGTGGCGTCCAGTTCCTGGTTTTGATCTTTATAGTTCAGGGTGTCGACAGCAAACATAAGAGCGATCATCGCAAGATAATCCTGCTTGTCTTTGGCATCATAAGCCGATTGATACTCTCTTAGTTTTTCTTTGATCAGTCTGGCCGCCTTGCGCACGTTCTCCTCCTCGTGTTTCTTAGCTCTCAGACGGTAAGGCCGATCTGCCACAATTACATTTATATTGATAGAATCATTACTCATTTATTAAACATTCAGCATCGCAATGCATTTATCGATTTCTTTGACAAATTCATTAATTCTCGCCTTTAAGGCTGTATTATCTATATTATCGCTACTGTTTAACTGTTTTGATAACTTTAAATCTTTTAAATTATTATTTAATTCCGAAATCTGAAGCTTCTGATCTTTAACCTCCTGCTTCAAAGCATTACGCTCCTCAAGCACGCTCATATACTTCTCCTCCAGTTCAATATGCTGATCCATCAACGTACTGATCTTTTGAATTATATCACTTAACTTCTGATTGTAGGCATCCATTATCTTAAAATTGCACCTAAGTCGGACTCAAATTTAGCAATTAATTGCCGCATTACTTTATCTACTTCCTTATCCGTCAATGTTTTTTTAGCATCCTGGAAGCGAAAAGCCACTGCATACGACTTTTTACCTGCTCCTAATTTGTCTCCTTTGTAGATGTCGAACAAATGAACATCCTGTAAAATATGCTTTACGCTTTTACGACTCAATTGTTCAATCTCAGCGAAAGTGACCTGCTCATCAATCAACAATGCAAGGTCTCTACGCACCGCCGGAAACTTAGAAACCGGCTCATAAACCATCTTTTTCTTACGACTCTTTTTCTGCCACCATTTCCAATCGACCAAAGCATAAAATACTTCCTGATCTATATCGAAATGCTGCGC
>JAHDHT010000052.1:6333-17448 GCA_020631175.1 Chitinophagales bacterium | reverse complement strand
ATTTCCAATCGACCAAAGCATAAAATACTTCCTGATCTATATCGAAATGCTGCGCGTATTGACTTTTAACCTTACCGGTTTCAAGTATAACCTTACCCGTATGATCTTCCCATTGTAAACCATAGTCAAAATATTCAGCACTTGCCTCTTTAAGCTTTAAACCTGTTTTTCCAAACCGCTCAAGCATGCGCTCAATAATCCCTTTCAGATAAAAGAAATCTTGTTTTTCATTGGCATTGCTCCAATTTTCTTTCGCCTGCTGTCCGGTTACCATGATTGATAAATTCAAACGCTCCGAATAATCATCATCGGTTTTGAAATAGGTTTTACCAAATTCGAAAAATTTCAGATTGCGCTCTTGTCTATTAATATTATGTTTAATCGAACCAAGACCTGAAAACAACATGTTGTTTCGCATCACATCCAGATCCGCATTTAAACTATTCAATAAAGGAACAATGGAGTCTTCTTTGTATTTTAATTCAGTATTGAATTTTGAATTACTGATCGAAAGATTCATCATTTCAGTGAAACCATTTGCGATCAACCAATCAGCAACATTATTTTCAATTTGATAATTACTTGGTCGCTCCGAATAACTTAATGCAACTTTTACCTGCTCAGGAATTTCAATTTTATTGAATCCGTAAATTCTCAATACTTCTTCAATAATATCTGCCTCTCTTTCTACATCATATTTATTTGTTGGAACAGCAACCGTACATCCATCCTCAGTTAAATTACTAATGTCCATTTCCAGCGCCGTTAAAATAGATGTGATTTCTTCATTGCTTAATTCAGCCCCAATTAAGGTTCTGATATTTTTAAATCGAACTGCAATTTCTTTTTTAGCAATTACTTCAGGATAAACATCAATAATTTCAGAGGCAATTTTAGCGCCTGCCAATTCCTTCATTAATAATGCAGCACGTTTCAATGCATAATCTGCCCTATTCGGATCAACACCTTTTTCGAATCGCATTGCTGCATCCGTTCTTAAATTATGATGGAAAGAAGATTTTCTTGTATTAATCGGTTCGAAACATGCGCTTTCAAGAAAAACGGTCGTGGTATCGTCTTTAACACCACTTTTCAATCCCCCGAAAATACCTGCGATACACATACCGTTCGAATCACCGTCACAAATCATTAAATCAGTCGACGTTAATTTACGTTCCACTTCGTCAAGTGAAAGAAAAGATGATCCTTCCGCTAAAGTCTTTACAATTATTTTTTCACCTTTAACTTCTTTTGCATCAAATGCATGCAAAGGTTGACCGGTTTCATGTAAAATAAAGTTAGTGATGTCGACAATGTTGCTGATCGGTCGAACACCAACTGCTGCTAAACGGTTTTTTAACCAATTAGGAGATTCTTTTACTTCAATACCTGTTAAATATAAACCGGTATATCGCTTACATTTTTCTGTGTCCTCTATGCTGACCGTAAAATTGCCTTCCTGCTTGTCTGCTTTGAATGCGCTCACATCCGGCCATTGAACTTCATTCTTGTTTTCGAAATTAATTTTCAAAGCTGCGGCAAGATCACGCGCTACCCCGATATGAGAATAAGCATCAGACCGGTTGGGCGTTAATCCGATTTCAATAATATGATCACTTTCAATTTCAAAAATATCAGTTAACGGTGCGCCTATAGTCGATTGATCTGAAAGTACAATAATTCCGTCATGCGAAGTACCTAATCCGATTTCATCTTCCGCACAAATCATTCCCTGCGAAACTTCCCCTCTTATTTTTGCCTTTTTAATTTTAAACGGTTCACCATTTAAAGGAAAAATAGTAGTGTCTGGAGTAGCCACTACCACATGCTGACCGGCTGCCACATTCGGAGCGCCACAAACGATCGGTAAAGGCTCATCTCCGCCTACATCAACAGTTGTAACTTTCAATCGGTCTGCGTTTGGATGTTGCTCAGCAGTCAATACTTTTCCAACCACTAATCCCTTCAATCCTCCCGGAACCGATTCCCAGGTCTGCAAGCCTTCCACTTCTAATCCGATATCGGTTAATATCTCGGCAATTTCATGCACATTTTGATCAAAATCGATGTATGATTTTAACCAGTTGAATGAAATTTTCATATACTTAAATTTTAAGCCGCAAAGATAAGAAAGAGATGTTAAGTATAAGTCTAAGTGTAAACTTAAGTTTATGGAGTTGTTAGCATGCCATTAAGCTTGTTTTTTGGGCAATCCCCCGATGGAAATCGGGGTCAGGCTTTCCCCTGCAATCTTTTAGCTGTCACGCTGCAAGCTTAAGTCAGCTGCCGGCTTCCGCTGGTCGCCTGCATCTTCCAAAGCTTGTTAGCATTCCATCAAAAAGTATTTCCGGTACAATCCTTATTGCAGTTGATATTTAAAACTTAATGGTAGGTGGCTTATTATTATGTGCCGGGCAACAAGCTCCTTGTTGTGTTCGGTATTTATACATTAACTCCCTCATGCTCAATTCTGTTTCTTCAACTTTTTTGCTGGCTGAGCAAGATGAGAGCAGCAAAATAGAAGCCATTAAAATATTTATGAAAAGATATTTCACCATATAAAGGTATTCAAATTTAGAGAATACAGGCATTCTATGAAACTCAGCATGACTTATTTAAAAGTTCCCGAATACTGCTAGCTTCTGCATTTTGCCTGGTTTTCTATTAAATGTAGTTTAGTGAAATCTCTATTGCCGGGCCGGCTTATTCATGCCCCGGACAGCAGGAAGCTTGTTCAGGGCAACAATCGGTTGTGCAGTTTTCCATGTTGCAAGAGGTAGATACTACATTTGCGCTACCTGAACAGGAAGAAAGCGCAAATAAAATGCATACAATAACGATCGATAATAACTGCTTCACCAAATAAAGGTATTGAAAATTTGAAAAATCAAAGCGGCAACAAATTGCATTAGATTTCTAAGGTACTAATCAACATTTTTGTAGGCGCAATCGGTTGATAATCATATAGGTGTAAGGTAGAAATACGGTTAACTTACTAGCAAACAGTCATTTCTTTGAATTGATCTGCAAGTGATTCTGCAATAATTTCAAATAGAAATTTTACGAACTACGAATTCTAGTATACTATCGATCTGTTATTCTGCAATCGTATAGCTTTCACTGGTAAATGAAAACGCTTTATTACCGATTGTTCCTATCATTATTGCCTGGATAATAGGTTTGATGTTGGCATTATTCGAATTTAGTTCAACTATAAAATTTGCTCCATGCCCTCCAGATTCATCTTCTTTTTCTATAACGTAATTTACGGTAGCCATTGGAGCAATGGCAATTGTTTTTTCAATATATTCCCTAAGTCTTTCACCTCCCGTGTTATAATATTCTATTTTACTTACAAATAAAGTGTCGTTGAAACTGGTGTTACGAATACTTAAAGTTGCAGAAAGTAGAAACTTTTGATTGGTGCGATCGAAATAAATATCAGAATAAATAGGCACATAATGAATGGCATTAAATCGTTGTTCATTTTTTTTGAGGGTCCTGTTTATTTCAAGCGATTTTAACTCATCTTCGCCGGAAGCATTGGTGTTTGGATTGTGTTCTGTACAAGATATAAGTGTGCTAATCAAAAGTAACAAGAAGAATAACTGCTTTAACATAGTATTTTATTTATTGTAGATCATACGAATCGGATACGGAATATTAATGTGGTTTTTATCGAACGCACTTTTTAATTTTTTGATCGCCTTGCTTTTAACGGCTATTGCACTGAGATTACTTTCACCAGTTAACCAAAATCGTAGAATAAAATTAATTGAGCTGTCACCAAAATCGGTGTAGTAAAACTCAATTTTTCTGTCTGTTGTATTAGAGAAGTTTTCGCGTATCGTTTTTTTTGCGATGTCTTCTACTTCTTGTAAATCTGCATTGTAATCGACTCCACATTTAATGGTTGTTCTGATTTGTTTGGTTAAACCAAAGTTTTTAAATGGTTTTTCTAAAATCAATTTGTTTGGTATAACAACTATATTATTGTCAGCCTCTTTAATTTTTGTATTTCTAAGATCAATATCTACTATTTCACCGGCATATCCATTTGATTCAATATAATTGCCAACATTTAATTCGTTTTTTATTGCGATAAAAATACCTGAAAAGGTGTTGCTTAATGTTCCTTGAAGCGCTAAACTAATTGCAATACCGGCAACACCGGCACCGGCTAAGAGCGATTGTAGAGTACCGTCCAGGTTTAAAATGGCTAATGCAAGAAATACACCTGCCAAAATAATTATTAAGGATGCAATATTTACTATCAGGCTACGAATAGAAGCTTGCTTTATAAAACGCTTCAATATTTTATCCAGGTATTTTTGAAGGCTTTTTGATAAAAGAAATGCAATAACAAATGTTGCAGCAGCAATAATAAAGTTTGGCAGTCCAAGGATAATGGCATCTAACCAGCCGGATAATTTATCCAGTAATTTATCAAAAGATATTTGAAGTTGTTCATTCATTTGTAATATGGCAGTTGATTTATATTGCATTTGTATCAGGTTTTTATTGAATCATTTTACAGAATGACTACCGGTTTATTGGCAGATAACATTTTGTGGTTAATATTTTTGTTAAATAGTTTATCTAATATTGAATTGTTCTCAGCTTGATAAGCCACCCAGGAAGGTGAAATTTTTTTGATATATTCCTCGAAAGAAAATTCTTCTGAAGTACTTCTGTCTATAATTAGTTTGTAGTCAGGATAAAGTCTATTTATCTGATCAAAATATTTTATTGCACGATTGTCGTTTATAATAATTGTCGTGTCAAGCTTAAATTTCTGAATCAAGCTTGCAGGGATGTCTTTTTGAATTCTTGTGTAATCATGTATGAAAATGAGCATACTTTCAGGACTTTTAAAATTACTGTCTGCCGGTATGCAGAGCGTTGGTATATTTGATTCTTTGATCAATTCTGTTTCTCGAGTTCCGAAAATCTCATTCCAGAAACCCTGGTCATTTTTAACTTCGATAGCAAAAAGTAAACAGTCTTTCTTTAAGATATTATTTTCCAGTAAGCTCGACACATCATTGAATCCCTTTAAGTGGGTAACTGTAATGTCGTGCTCTGTAAAGTAATTCGATAATTTATTTAATTTTTCAAGATGTACATCGGTCATTTCAATAATTAAACTATTGCCTGCATTTGTAACCGGATAAATTGCCGGACTCAAGGGATTCTGCGTGTCGAAAAAACTTTCCTCTAGCAGGTTAATACCAAGATCGTTTGTTTTTACAAGTTCGGTCGTGTAGTTTAGAAATGTGTTAGAATAGTTTTGGTAAATCGGTGGTGATATTAATAGATTATTCATTAGGTTAATTTTAAGATTTATAAAAAAAAATTAGGTTGGGTGAAGCTTTCTATGTTTAGTTTAGGTTTTGTAGAAAGCCACTTTGTACTTTTTTCTGCCAGGAGAATAATAGCCATGCCTCTTTTTCAATTTTAGATAGCATACCACCTATTAAGTCAATAGTTCCTTCGTCCTCTTTTGAGGAAGCTGTTTTTATTATATCTCGCATTGAGCTGATTAGAATTGTTTGGTTTTGTAAAATGCAATTCACCATTTCAGCATCTTGCAGTAAATCTTCTGCTTCATCAATAGATGAATTTTGCAAATAGGTTTTCAGACTTCCATCCGGTTTATGCCCGATAGTTAATATTCTTTCCGCAATTTCATCGATATTGCTTTTGGCCTGATTATAATATTGTTCAAATAAATGATGAAGGTCAAAAAAACTATTGCCATGTATATGCCAATGGAAACTTCTTAAATTTTGATAGTATATATTGTAAGATGCGAGTAGTTTATTTAATTCTTTAGCAACAGAATTTAATTCTGAAGCTTTTATGCCTAGATAATTCATAGTAAAAATTTAATTAGAAAATGAAATGATGCTTTTGGGGAAAAGAGACCTTGATATTAGCTGATCGCTAATTAACTGAAAGAGAAAAAATATGTGATTTAATCATTTGCATCACTTATAACAACCAGTGAAATAGGGTAAAAGTTCATTTTAATTGTAAAAAATCAAAAAAATAGTTTGTTTTAATGTTTTAATTCTATTCGTGTAAAGTTTTGTAATTAAAAAGAAATTCAATAAAATAGTAGTGTCAAATATTTAGTATTTGTAAACCAAGCTGCCTTAGACATAAACTTAATTATTGATTAAATTACTTTGAAAGGTTTTTGAAATTTTTAGATCGAATACTTTATTGCTATTGAATTAAATATTTACTGTTAATATTATTGGTGCAAATACAAAGTTCAATTTAAATGATTATCTTAATCAAAGATAAATGATAAATACAGATGAATTGTGCTAATTTGATATTGGATTTGAATCCCCAGGTAAAATTTGAACTTAAAGAAAATGGGTTTCAAATTATTGATTCCGGAAGTGAAGAGAATTCCGGTTTCTATTTATATAAAAATGTAGAGTCGGTTGACTTAAATAACAGTTGGTTTCCTTCCTTCTCAAACTGGATCAGAATTGTTACTTGCTTATTTAATGTAGTGCCTTTTTTTCCGGATGCGGATACTTGTAAAAAATCCAGTTTGTTTTTTCGTTATAAAGACAAAGGTTTTGGTTTTTGGATAACGAATGTTTCGATGGTTGAGGAGGCCAAACAAATTAAAGCCTTTATTGAGCAAAAAATGACTTCTGACCTCAAATAATATTTCTTTTTAAATAGTGCTGCGGTCGGGATTGTAGCGATACCCCGTTTGATGGATGACCACTGAAAAAGGGAGTATCGACGGTTGGGCACGCAGGTGCACAAACTAGAGACGACTATTTTGAAGGGGCATACAGCGAGCGGCGTACAAGCGTAAAGCGCGATAGTGCCGGGTTTATTATTTAATTTAGCGCAGAGGGCGCGGAGATTTTTTGTTTTTATTTTTTGATGTTTGATTTGTGCCGGCACGTAACCGCCCTAGGAGAAGTTCAAGTGGCAAGTGACAAGATCAAGTGCCAAGTTCAAGTTCAAACTCAAATGCAAATTGAACAATCTGACTGGCTCGCACCTCGCATCTCGCACCTTTGATTACCTCCACACAATCCACCTTTTCTTTGAATTGTGTATTAAAAATGTGGAATCAAATCGTGCTTGTATTACTTTTGCAGTATGAGCACAATTGCAACACAACAACTGGAAAAAGACAAGGCGATTTTTGATTTGATTCAAAAGGAAATTGAGCGGCAGACGCATGGGGTTGAACTCATTGCCAGCGAAAATTATGTTTCTGATCAGGTTATGCAATCGATGGGCAGCGTTTTCACGAATAAATATGCGGAAGGCTATCCGGGCCGTCGTTACTATGGGGGTTGTGAAGTGGTTGATCAGGTCGAACAACTGGCGATCGATCGGGCAAAAGATTTATATGGTGCTGCATGGGCTAATGTTCAACCGCATTCGGGAGCGCAGGCAAATGCTGCTGTTTATTTGGCAACAATGCAGCCGGGTGAAACGGTTTTAGGATTCGACCTTTCTCATGGTGGTCACCTTACGCATGGCTCGCCGGTGAATTTTTCCGGTAAATTATATAAAGCGGTTTTTTACGGCGTGGAAAAAGATAGCGGTGTAATTGATATGGATAAAGTGCATGCTACAGCCAAAGAGCATCAACCGAAAATGATCATTTGTGGTGCTTCTGCATATAGTCGTGATTGGGATTATGAACGTTTTCGTGCTATTGCAGATGAGGTAGGTGCCATTTTACTTTGCGACATGGCGCATCCGGCTGGTTTAATTGCAAAAGGATTGTTAGATGATCCATTACAACATTGTCATATCGTAACGACAACTACACATAAAACGTTAAGAGGTCCAAGAGGTGGAATGATTTTGATGGGAGAGGACTTTGAAAATCCATGGGGCATCAAAACAAGCAAAGGTGTTGTACGCACGATGAGCAGTTTGCTGGACGGGGCTGTTTTTCCGGGTATCCAGGGCGGACCGTTAGAACATGTTATTGCAGCTAAGGCGGTCGCTTTTGGCGAAGCTTTAACGGACGTTTTTATGGAATATGCCTTACAGGTAGTGCGTAACGCTCAGGCTATGGCCAATGCATTTGTCGAAAAAGATTATCACATTGTTAGCGGTGGAACTGATAATCATTTAATGTTAATCGACCTTAGAAATAAAGGTGTTTCAGGTAAAAAAGCAGAAAGAATTTTAGGCGAAGCAGATATTACGGTAAACAAAAATATGGTACCCTACGACGACCGTTCGCCATTTATTACAAGCGGAATTAGAATTGGTACTCCGGCAATAACTACCAGAGGTTTAAATGAAAACGATTGCATTGAAATCGTTAACTGGATCGATCAGGTTATAACCAATCCTGATGATGAAGGCTTAATCGGGGATGTTAGAAAGAAGGTGAACGAAAAGATGTCGCCGTTCCCACTGTTTCACGCCTACGCGGATAAATAGAGTAGCCTAAGCTGAACTCATAATGCGGCGTGGTGATCCCATTCAGTTTTGGTTTGTATGAAAAAGCAGCCAGATATTGTTGATTGATTGTCGTGCCAACGGTAACCAGTAAATTGTCGGTATCGAAACGGGCTCTATCATTTCCATTGTAATTCAATGTATCTAAGGTGTTTCTTGTGCCGAATGTCATAAAAACAATGTCTCTGTAATTAGCAGTTAAACTCACCTGCATTAATGTTCTCCGCTCTTCCTGTTGAATCATGACTTCAGGAGTAAAAGTCATTTGATCCTGGTAGGTCCAGTCAAATCCCAGAGCAATAAAAACTTCCTGTCTGAAATCGTAAACAGGTCCCGGTGACCAGAATTGAAATGATGGTTCATTCATATGATGCAATGCTCCGGCGAGATATGCTTTTTTGAATTCCAGTAAAAAACCGAGATCATAAGTTGGATAAAAATGTCGTTCGTTTACCAGTTGTGGTATAGGCTGACCGTTTATCGATGACGGTGGAGGTGTATTATTTACATAATGTACTAAACCGGCATTTACTCCGATTAGCATTCTGGTATTTTCTGTGAAATTGGCTTTGAAACGATAAGAGCCTGCAATTCGATATTGTATAAAATTAATGCCTAACCTCTTAAATCGGGTATCCTGAAATAGTAAACCAATACCGCTTTTGTATTGATTGAAATTTCCATTCATGTAAATGGTCATGTCCCGCGTTTCGCCGAAGTCGGGAAAAGGACCTTTATAGGTAACTCCGAAATCCGGACTTCTCCAATGTCCGGCATATGCAGGGTTCCATGTATAAGGATGAAGCATGTATTGACCGTGAATAGGTATGGCCTGAGATGTAAACTGACATTGCGCTTGTTGATAAATCAACAAGAACATTAAACAACTAAAAGCCTGATAAATAACTCTTTTCAGCATATGGTGCATTAGCATTTTTAACAAATCATTTAACGCTTATTAAAAAATGATATGTATCTATTTTCATTAATAACGTATAAACATATGTATTGCGCATTCAAAATACGGAATACAAACATAAAACACAGAACAATGCGAATCACTTTAACTCTGCTGCTCTTTATGGCAACATTCAGTATACTGAAAGCCGGAGAGCACGACACACAAAATGCATCCGTCAGCTATGTTACCAGCTCTTTAGAATCTACTATTGGCTGGCATTATATGGATGTTGAATTAGGCGAAGTTGTAGTTAACGAAGGGGTACCAACTGCCTTCAAATTCACTAATCTTGGCGAAGTGCCTGTTATTATTAAGAATGTAAATTCTGCCTGCGGCTGCGCTGTAATGGATTATGACCGTAAACCGGTAATGCCAGGTGAAACCCGCGAAATTAAGGCTGTTTATACCGCAAAGGCAGATGGCTATTTCAGTAAGGTAATCGTAGTAAACACCAATATCGAAGGTGCTGAACGGGAAGTGTTAAGACTTACGGGAACAGCAAATTACCCTTCTGCAGAAGCTCCGAGTACAGCAGGATTTTAAGCTTTTTCGAAGGTTTGTTGCTTTCATTACGCTTTCTTAAAACTGCTCTTTGCCCGGATTATACATTATAATTCGTCATGAAAGCAAAAAGAGCAATAAAATCAGGCTGTCTGGAAATATTTGCATAGCACAGCTATGGTGATTTTGAAGAGGGCAGTGCAACGATTGATTTTGAAACTAATATTGCTTGCAATTGATCTTTTAATGCATATTTCGGGCTTTAAGGTGGATGAAATTTTCGTATTTTTCGCCCATGAATAATATCCTTCTCATTTGTCTGTTTTTTCTGCCATTTATTACTGTAGCTCAGTTTACGGATGATTTTAATGATGGTCAGTTTACGGATATATGGTCAGGTGATGATGCTTCATTTATTGTAAACGATAGCAGCTGGCTTCAATTAATGGCACCTGAAGATGAACAGCAAAAGATGCTTTCAACGGAAATTGCCACTTTGGGAGCAACCACCTGGCGTTTCAAATGCTTTTATTACGATTTCAGTTCAAGTCCTTCTTCCGGTAATCACGCCAAAATATATCTGGCTTCTAATCTGCCTGATCTGAGTGGAGATTTGAATGGATATTATATTCAGGTTGGCGGAACGGGTAGCGGAGATACAGATAAAATCGAATTGTTTCGTCAGGATGGAAATGATGAAACGCTGGTTTGTGCCGGCTCTGAAGGTACAGCTGCCAACAATGAATATTTTGCAATCGAAGTAATTCGTGACAATAGCGGATTCTGGACGATTAATCTCGATACTTTAGGGGGAGAAAATTATGCCTTTCATACGGGTGGAAGTGATGATACATATGAATTAGGAAATTACATTGGTGTACAGGTCAACTACACCTCTACCCGAAATGAAAATTATTTATTTGATGATTTTTATGTTGATCCGGTTTATGTCGATACTGAAGGCCCGATTGTAGATAGTATTGTAGTGATATCATCGACTCAGTTAGATGTTTATTTTAATGAAGCATTAGATTTAGTTTCCGCTGAAACCTTGTCTCATTATTCAGTAAGTAGTGGAATAGGAAATCCTTCCATGACAATGCTGGATGATAATAATCCGTCTTTAGTACATTTATTTTTTACAGATGAATTTCCTAATGGAGAACAACTAACGCTTAGCATAT
>JAHDHT010000052.1:0-6233 GCA_020631175.1 Chitinophagales bacterium | reverse complement strand
CATTTATTTTTTACAGATGAATTTCCTAATGGAGAACAACTAACGCTTAGCATATCGGATGTAGAAGATGCCGCTGAGAATCCGATGCCTGCTGTTCAGACATTTAATTTTGAATTTTTCATTCCTTCCCGTTTTGATGTTTTAATTACAGAAGTTTTTCCTGACTTCCTTCCATCCGTAGCTTTACCTGAAGCTGAGTTTATAGAAATATTTAATGCTTCTTCTTCGGCTGTTCAATTGGGTGGATGGATGATTGCTGATGCAACAAGCGAAGCGACTTTAAATAATTATATCCTTCAACCCGATTCATTTTTAATATTAACTTCTACATCAAACGTTGTTGCTTATCAGGCTTTTGGTGAAGTATTGGGTGTTACCAGTTTTCCGGGTTTGAATAATGACGCAGACGACTTAAAATTGATCGATAATTTCGGAAACCTTATACACACCGTTCCTTACAGAGAAAGCTGGTATCAGGATGTTTTAAAAGAAGATGGGGGATGGACTTTAGAAATGATTGATCCTTCGAACCCTTGCAGCGGCCAGGATAATTGGGCTGCTTCTGTTGATCCTTCCGGTGGTACTCCGGGTGCTTTGAATAGTATTAATGCGGATAATCCGGATAATAGTGCACCGTCAATCGAAACGGTGCTGGTAGAGGGTACGCAAAGTATACAACTAATCAGTACTGAAATTTTAGATGAAGCTATTGCATTAGATCAAAATTTGTATGCATTGGGAGGAGGTTTAAATATTACTTCTGTTAGCATGGATGACGCTTTTACAATTCTAGTTAATTTTGAACCGGCAATGCAGGCGGGAGAAATTTACACGGTTGAAGTAGCCGGCTTAACAGATTGTGCCGGCAATGTGATGGCAGAAAGTCAGACTTTTTCTTTCGGTCTGGCAGAGACTTCTGAAACCGGTGATATTATTATCAATGAAATTTTGTTTGATCCGGTAACGGGGGGCGTAGACTATGTTGAGTTTTATAATCGTAGTTCTAAAATAATTGCTGTAAATCAATTATTGATTGCCAAAGGTGATATCGATTCAATGAAAATCACTCAGTTTAATAATGTCACTTCAGATGGTTTACAATTGTTCCCTGAACAATATCTGGCAATAACTGAAGACAGAGCAAAAACAATTGAACAATATTCACCACCTGAAGAAGCAAACATTCTCGAGATTGACGATTTGCCTTCTTTTGATGATCGTGAAAATGGGGTTGTACTTTTAAATACATCTGCTGTTCGAATTGATTCTGTTTATTATTTAGATGATTGGCAGTTTGAGTTGATCAGTCAGATCGACGGTGTTGCTTTAGAACGGATTTCGTTTGATGGTGAAAGCAATGATCCTGCAAACTGGCAATCAGCTGCTGCATCCGTCAATTACGGAACACCCGGCTATGAAAATAGCCAGTCAGTGTTACTTCCTGGTGAACCGGGTGCGGGTGAAGATCTTATTCAGCTCTCTTCTGAGACAATATCTCCGGATGGCGATGGATTTGAAGACTTTTTGGTGCTACAATATGTATTAGATAATCCGGGTTGGACGGCCAATATTCATGTTTATGATCAAAGGGGTCGTTTGATAGACCGAATTGCTTCCAATGAACTATTGGCTACGGATGGTCAGTTTAAATGGGAAGGAACAGACGAAAATGGGGAGCGAATTCCGATAGGTATTTACATCATTCACAGTGAGTTATTTGATCTAAATGGTAACATAAACCGATTTAAATCGTCGATTGTGGTCGCTTCTAAGTTGAATTAAAGGCGTTTCATGTATAAAAAGCTTCGAATTTTAAAGAATTCTATAATATGAAGCCCAATTATTTAGAATTTACCTAAACAGAAAGTATTTTTGAGTGCTATGGCTCAGCTTAAGGTAACACCCTTCAATCAGTTTCACATATTGGCTAAGGCGAAGATGGTTGATTATGCAGGATTTCATATGCCAATCAGTTATGTGGGCTTGCGGGCCGAACATATGGCAGTACGAGAGAAAGCAGGTCTTTTCGATGTCTCACATATGGGTACGATTCTGGTGGAAGGAAATGAAGCGTTGGATTTGATTCAGCATGTATGTTCTAATGATGCTTCCAAATTAAAGAAAGGAAAAGTTCAATACTCTTGTTTGCTCAATAAAAAGGGGGGTATTGTTGATGATCTTTTGGTTTACTGTTTAGATAAGAACAGGTATATGTTAGTAGTGAATGCTGCTAATATCAATAAAGACTATCAATGGATCAATAAGCAAAATAACTTTGATACACATGTAGCCGACTTTTCTGATCATTGGAGTTTGTTGGCATTGCAAGGCCCGGAATCTGTCGATATTTTAAATGAATTGTGTGATATCGATGTTTCAAAAATTAAGTACTACACTTTCAAACGCGCTAAAATTGCCGGTATAAAAGACGTAATTGTAAGCGCTACAGGATATACAGGAGAAACAGGTTTTGAGTTATATTTTGAGCGCGAACACGGGCATAAAATCTGGAAAGTAATTGCAAATACGGGAGTTCAAAAATGTGGATTAGCTTCACGGGATACATTGCGTCTTGAAATGGGCTATGCTTTATATGGGAATGATATTGATGATACGGTAACACCGCTTGAGGCAGGACTTGGATGGATTACTTCTTTCAAAAAGGGAGATTTCATTGCAAAAACGGCTTTGGAAAAACAGAAAAAGAGTGGTCCGAAAAAGAAGTTGACTGGTTTTGAATTACTCGAGAGAGGGATTGCCAGAAAAGGTTACCCGATTCTAAATGAAAAAGGAAAGCAAATTGGTGAAATAACCAGTGGAACTATGTCTGTTTGTATGGATAAAGCTATTGCGATGGGATATGTTGAGTCTGCTTATGCTAAAGGTGAGAAACCTGTTTTCGTAGAAATCAGAGAAAAGCCTGTACCTATGAAAAAAGTTGCTTTACCATTTTACAAAAAAGAAGCTGTTGGAAGTTAAAAATACGATTGAAGTCTGCTTAAGTAACGACCTTATAAAACTTTACGACTTAAGTGGTAAGTTGGTTGTGTTTATTGATATTTTCAGAAATACAAGTGCGATAACATCTGCCTTATATCACGGAATTAAAAAGGTAAAACCGGTACGTTCAGTTGATCAGGCTGAAGAATATATAGGCAAACCGGGGCATATAGTTGCCGGTGAACGTAACGGAAGAAAAATAAGATCTTTTGATGCCAGTAATTCTCCTGTGTTTTTCAGAGACAGAGAAAATAATGAGCAGGTTTGTGTGATTACATCTACAAACGGTACCCAAAGCGTTCACATTTCTAAAGGTGCTGCAAAAATAGTTTGCGGCGGTTTTGTTAATCAGGAAGCTTTAATTGAATACTTGCGAAAAAGTGGTATGCCGGTTTTGTTACTTGCAAGCGGATGGAAAGGCCAGGTAAATATTGAAGATACATTATTTGCCGGTTCAATTGTTCATCAATTGAAAGAAGAGTTTGAAATAAAAGGAGATCCTGCTCATCTCGCTGAAATATTTTATTCAAGCAATAAGAATAATTTAAAAGCTGTAATTGATAAGGCAAGTTATCAGGGTAGAATTGAATCAGAACTACAGGTAAAAGATGTTCCTTATTGTATCAGTCTAAACGTAGCTCCTTGTGTTCCCGTGTTTGACGGTGAGTATATGGTGCTTGAATAGTTTTATCAAAATTTTAAAACCTGCTTATGAAAAATAAAGAAATGTATTACCGCTCGAGCGGTAAATTCGGTATTGGATCAATTGTAATGTTTCTATTCTTTGCACTTTTGGCTGTACCGGTACTGGCCTTAATTTATACTTATTTATCTTTTTATATTCCTCTTGTTTATTTTAATGTGCTTGCAACAGCTGCATTTGGATTCGCACTTGGTTATCTCCTGAATTTTTTAGTTATTAAAAAAGGTAAAGTCAGAAATTTTGGAATCGGAATTTTATTCGCTGTTCTTACGGGTCTTATTGCCATGTATTTTAATTACTCTTTCTGGTTACAAATATTATTTAATGAATCCGGTGGGATGGCTGTAGGTTCTGTTTTAAGTAATGGCCTAAAACTGGCTGCTTCGCCGGGAACCATTTTTTCTTTAGTATCTGAAGTGAATACCATGGGTACATGGGGCTTAAAATCAGGTGATGCAATAAGTGGAATTCCCTTAACTATCGTCTGGATTATTGAAGCTTTAATTGTTATCGTTTTACCGATCATGATGTCTGCAGGTCAAACAACTTATCCTTTTTGTGAAACGCAAAATGATTGGGCAGAACCGGTTACGATTGGCCCAATGAATTTTATTGCAAAACCGGATATGCTTGTTCAACAATTAGAATCAGGCGATACTACATTACTGGCTTCTTTAGATAAAAATACTTCGCCAGAACCGGCCTATAGTGTGTTAACTTTTTATCATATCGATGATGGTGATTGTTATTTAACGGCTACAAATGTTCAAATGCTGGTTGAAAATGGCGAAGAAAAAGAAGAAACTTTGGATGTTGTTGAGTACATCAAAGTACCAGAGACTATAGTAGATTCTATGGTTGAAAAATTCAGTTAAGAAAAGTGAATTAAGGTTGTTTTTTTGTTGTCACTCTTTACCATTGAAGAGCGACTTTACCGATAGATTTTCTTCCTGCTAAATACTCATGTGCTTCAGCAATTTGTTCAACCGGAAATATTTTTCCTGTTTTTGGTTTTAAATATCCTTCATCTACACCTTTAACTACTTGTTCTAATACTTCTTGAAGAATGTGTGGTTTATGATCTGCAATGCGTAACATATTTATTCCAAGAATAGATTTACTTCCAGTCATAAATTGGACCGGGTGAAAAAATCCAAAATCGAGCAGGTATTTTATTTTTTTGAAAAAATTTGTTTCGTCGCTTAACTGTGCTGCTCCATAAATAGTTAGTCTTCCACCATGTGCAAGAGACTTCCATCCTTGTTTCATAGACTTACCGCCAATAGGATCAAAAATAATATCCGGTTTTACGGATTGTTTTTTCAAAATTTCAAACCAATTAGAAGTTCTGTAATTAATAGGATGGTCGACACCAATTGATTTTAAATATGCTAATTTCTCATCAGACCCAGCGGTACCATAAATAATGCAATTTTTGTTTTTGGCAATTTGAACCAGCGCAGTTCCAACTCCTCCGGCCGCAGCATGAATTAAAACAGTTTCTCCTTCTTGAATATTAGCCATGTTTTTTGAAGCATACCATGCGGTGCCATATTGAGTGGCAAGAGCAGTTGCTTCAGCTACATTTAAACTCCCTTCTATTTTCACAACACCGGATCTTTTCGTAGTGGCATATTCAGCATAACCACCAAATCTTGTTAGCGCAGCAACACGATCTCCTGGTTCTAAATCATTTACAGCAGTACCACATTTTTCTATAATACCACATACATCATAACCTAAAACGGAGGGCATAGGAGGTGCATCTTGGTATAGGCCAAGTCTAGCCATTACGTCTGCAAAGTTCAACCCGAATCCTTCAACTTTAATTAATACTTCATTTTCAGACGGTTCGGGAGTAGGTAGTTCTTTGATTTCAAAAGCTTCAGAAGCAGAACCGTTTTTTATAAGATGAATCGCTTTCATTTTTAATGTTTGTTCTGCTGAATTGCAGTTATTGATGCCCGAAAGCTCAAATCTCAAATCTCAAATCTCAAATCTCAAATCTCAAATCAACCTTCGGTTAATCCTCATTCTCTTCCTTCAAATCGAAGGTGTTAATGAAACCTGTATTAAAATTTCCAATAATAAAATTTTCATCGCGCATAAGCTGCTTGTGGAATGGAATAGTAGTGTGAATTCCTTCAATGATAAATTCATCTAATGCCCGTCGCATTCGCATAATTGCTTCCTCCCTGCTATTACCTTTTACAATAACCTTTGCGATCATTGAATCATAATGCGGCGGAACGATATATCCGGCATGAGCATGTGTATCAACACGAACACAAAAGCCTTTTGGGGTATGATATGAACTGATTAAACCTGGACTCGGAACAAAACCTTTAAAAGGATTTTCAGCATTTATTCGGCATTCAATAGCATGAAACTGAGGCTCATAATTTTTACCGGTAATTGGCACACCTGCAGCAATTTTAATTTGCTCCTTAATCAAGTCAACATTCATTACCTCTTCAGTAACACAATGTTCAACCTGAATTCGGGTATTCATTTCCATGAAGTAGAAGTT
>JAHDHT010000051.1:18528-20647 GCA_020631175.1 Chitinophagales bacterium | reverse complement strand
TTTTGTGATAAAATGAACGATCATGGAATTTCAATTCATCTTACAGGAGGAGAAACAGCAGACGTTGGAGATATAGTGCGTACCATAGATGTTGGCTATACTACCTTTTGTCGCCTTAAAAGAACTTCGGTATTACAAAATGACATTAACCCGGGCAATGTAATTGTAAGTCTTGCTTCTTTTGGGCAAAGCTCATATGAAAATAAATATAACAGTGGTATTGGGAGTAACGGCCTTACTTCTGCACGACATGATGTTTTAAGTAAATATTACGCTGAACATTACCCTGAAGCTTATGATCCGAATACGGATAAAAGTGTTGTTTTTTGTGGAAGTAAAAAGTTAAGTGATCAATTTGGCAGCTATGCTGTTCACGAACTCTTGCTATCTCCAACCAGAACATATTTACCGTTTTTGAAAATGTTGTTTTCTAAATCAAACCTTGCTGCTATTAATGGTATAATTCATTGCACAGGCGGAGGCCAAACAAAAGTACTACATTTTGCAAACGGTGTACATATCGTAAAAAACAATCTATTCGATCTGCCACCGGTTTTTGATTTAATTCATCAAGAATCCGGTACCGATTTAAAAGAGATGTTTAAAGTTTTCAATATGGGCCAACGATTGGAAATATATTGTGATGAAAATGAAGCCCGTTCGGTTATTGATATGGCAAACAACTTTAAGATAGATGCCAAAGTAAACGGCTATGTTGAACATTCTGAATCTACAGAATTAAGTATTCATTTTAATAATGAGATTTTAAAGTACAGTTAAACGCTATTCCTTCGAGCTTAAAATCCAATTGTTATGTCTCCAGATACTGAATGCTGTTTTATTTAATTTAAGATCTTCGGAAATTATTCTTCTTTCTTTTTGACCATTGTGTTTTACTTTGAAATCAGCTGTTACAACAGGCCGAATAATACCTTGTTTTTTCGCTTCTTTTTCAAACAGTTTTGCAATTTGCGGCAACATATCAGGATGATAGATTAAATTGGTGTACTGTTTCGGAGTAAGGGATTTTCTTACATTAATTGGATATTTATCCTGGCTACCGGATGGACTTACATAAAATTGTGGTTCTGCTTCTTTTACATCAATTTTCATCCGCCATGAAAAGCGTTTGGCTTCACCTGTCCAGTCAACATAATCTTTATACAGCAAATGTCTGAACGGAAAAACACAATGAAAAATAACCCATACCCAAAGTAAGTAGTGCAATATTTTTGCATTAGATTTTGAAGGTTTTTTTTCTTCAATTTTTTCGGACGGAAGGAATAACAAAAATGCACTTATCACAAGTAATGGAAAAATTCCAATCTCTCCGATATCGTGAAAAAAGTATGCATTGAAGCCATTGAAGCCCAACATTAAAATGAAAGCCAGCCATCTTGTAGGAGGATAAATTAATAAAAATCCAATTCCAATATCAAAAATAGCACCTCCATAACTAAACAGCATTGGAAAAAAATCTGATGCCCAAAAAGTACTACCTGTATATTCAGCCTTAAAATTGAACGTATATTTCAAAGGTTGAAAATCAAAAAGCCAATATTTATTTAGCTTATTTATTCCTGCAATAAAAAATACAATAAACCACTGAAAGCGGAGAATTTGCAAACTCCATCGTGGTAAGTAATGTGTAATTTCATTCTTTTTCCATTTCCAACCGTTTTTACCAAGGTCGGGAATAAAAATCATGATGAAAGTAATGAGTGAAATAAGGTAATAGTGATTATTAAAAAAACCTTTATCGATTAACCATAAATAAGTAAAACTTAAAAAGTAAAAAATAAGAGCCGGCTTTATAAACCTACCAATTACGATTAAAAGGCCTGAAATGATTTGCAATATAAAAATTGCATGCATGGTTGTAGCAGAAAAAGGTTTTACAAATGAAAAACCAGGGTAAGTAAAATGGATAATTGGTTTAATTAAATCTTCATCGATAAAATCAACATAGTAAAAATAAAATACCTGTAATATGATTACTATCCCAAAACAAATACGAAACCACTCAACCGGATGAGCTTCAGTTAATTGCTGGTTAGATTTCAAATCCGGTATAAGTTTTTTCAAACTAAGTAGGAAGGATCGCATAGTTGAATTTAGC
>JAHDHT010000051.1:13201-18428 GCA_020631175.1 Chitinophagales bacterium | reverse complement strand
GTACGGTCAAGTGAAACTGAATAGACCGTAAATCCTTTGCTTTTATATTTATCATATGCAGCTACCACATTAGGATTCTCTCTTCTGCACGGTCTGCACCATGATGCCCAAAAATCTAATAAAACTACTTGTCCTTTTAATTCAGAAAGCGACATTTCCTTTCCATCCGGTGATGCGAGCTTTATTTCCGGAGCCTGTTTGCCTATACCAAGATTCGCCAATGCTGCTGAGGCGGCAATTCGGCTTTGCATATCTGCCGTTAATTTTGAGCCCGGCATTTCTTTTTCCATCTTTTTACCAAAAGCCTTAAAGTATTCATACTCGTCTTCAATCTTAAGTTGGTTAATGGCTAAATAACTCAACAAAATGTTTGAAGAAGTATCTGAAACAGACTTTAAATATGGTGGAGTCGCTTGTCTGGTTCTTAGTTTATCATAAACCTGCTTCCATCCTTCATTCGCCTGAGAACCTTTTACATCGAAAACATTAGGTACTTTCGTATCCATTGTAATCTCCATACTTTCCTCATTTTCAAGGATAAGGAATATTTTTTGAGCACCCATTCTCATTTGTCCAATGGTAGGTGCATCGACTTTTCCTTTAAAAGTAAAACTACCGTCCGCTTCAACTCGTGCAGTATCTATAATTCTGTTTGTCTGTTTTTGCAGATCTTCAAGAAAGATTCGTGTATCAGGAGTGGCATTTGTGATGTTCCCGGTAATCAGGTATCCATCCCACTTACCTGACATTCCTCCTCCTGAATTATCGGATGTACAGGATTGAAAAATTAGAGCGATCAGCGCTATGAATGCTGTTAAAATTCTCATTTTATCTCTTTGTTTAAATATTTCTGAATGTATGTATTTACTTGTTTAGGGTCACTTTCAGGCAGTTTTCGCATAACCTGACCAACAAAAAAGCCCAATAAACCCTTTCTTCCTTTCTGATAAGCTTCAAATTTATCAGGAAACTGCGTAATTAATGCTTCCATTATCGATTTCAGCTCTTCATCAGAAGATTCTTCCTGCAAATTTAATGCTTTTATTAGTAAGCTTAGTTCGGCGTTTTGATTCTTTAACATTTCAGGGAAAATCTGACGATCTGCAATATGATGGCTTAGGCTGTTATCTTCAATGAGATTCACTAGTTCTGCGAGTCTGCCTGGCTCTATCGGAAAAGATTCAATCCCGGCTTGATTATCATTTAGCCATTCACGCACGTTTGTATTCAACCAATTCGCAGCCCTTTTCGGACTTTTTACAGTTTCAAGCATAGACAAATAGTAGTCTGCAATTGGCTTTTCAGTTGTTATTAATTGTGCATCGTAATCAGATAATTTATATTCTTTTTTTAATAAGGCTTCTAACTGTTGCGGAAGGATGGATATTTCTGATCTGATTTCATTCATTAAAGTATCCGTAATGATGACAGGTCCGAGATCAGGTTCCGGAAAATAGCGATAATCATGTGCCATTTCTTTATCACGCTGCATGATAGTGATATCTTTCACCGGGTCATATCCACGCGTTTCCTGTTCGGTTTCTTCGCCATTTTCCATTAGAGTATGCTGCCGCTTCACTTCAAATTCGATAGCTCTTTTTAAGAAGCGAACGGAGTTGAGATTCTTTACCTCAACCCGATTATTAAAATGTTCATCTCCTTTTTTTCGGATGGAAATATTGGCATCGCAGCGCATACTTCCTTCCTGCATATTACCATCACATATATTAATATACATTGCTGTTTGCCGAATTAAATTAAAAAAATCTGCTGCTTCATCTGCACTTCTGATGTCAGGTTCTGAAACCAATTCAAGTAGTGGAGTTCCTGCACGATTTAAATCAATCATACTTTTTTCCGGATGAAGATCATGAATACTTTTTCCGGCATCTTCCTCCATATGAATTCGGTTTATGTTGATCTTTTTTCCATCAATAATTAAATACCCATTTATACAAATAGGCTGATTATCCTGAGTGGTTTGAAACCCTTTTGGTAAATCAGGATAACAATAATGCTTTCGGTCAAAATAATTGTACTGCTGAACGGTGCAGTTAGTAGCTATACCCATTTTTGCAGCCATCTTAACTGCTTCTTTATTAATTACAGGAAGTACACCAGGGTGACCTGTAGTAATAAATGAAACATTTGCATTTGCAGACGCTCCAAATTGATTTTCATCTGCAACAAATAATTTACTTTTCGTTAAGAGTCTTATATGAATTTCAAGACCAATTATTATTTCATATCCGTCCGGTGTTTTCAAAATTAGCTTTTTACGAATTTTTCTGCTTCAGAAAAGACTGAATCTATTCCTTCCGGCTTTTTACCTCCTGCAGTTGCGAAGAATGGCTGACCGCCACCTCCACCGTTAATATGCTTAGCCCATTCTCTGATTAACTGACCGGCGTTCCACTGTTTTTCCTGAATTAATTGTTCACCGATTGCAATGGATACCTGAACTTTATTATCTGATTGAGAAGCAAGAACCAGGAACAAATTCTGATGTTGTTGTTTTAGATCATGCGCAATCTTTTTCATTACATCTGCTCCCCCATCTATTCTCGCTGTAGAGAATGAAACTCCATTTATTTCAGTAAGGCTGTTTTCAATTTGCATTTTTAATTGCCCTGCTTGTTGCATTTTCAAGTGCTCAACCTCTTTTCTTAAATTACTATTATCCAGCACCAGTTTATCTACTCCCTTAACAAGATCTCCGCTTGCTTTTATTGAGTTTTTAATTTGAGCAAGTTGCTGATTCTGATTAAGAATAAATTCCATAGCTTTTTTACCTGTGATCGCTTCTATTCTTCTGATACCGCTTGCCACAGAGGTTTCTAATGTCAATTTACAAAAGCCAATTTCGCCGGTAGCCTGAACATGGGTACCACCGCATAATTCTACTGAAAAATCAGGATCAAAAGTAATTACCCTTACTTTATCACCATATTTTTCTCCGAACAAAGCCATTGCTCCTTTTGCTTTTGCATCTTCTATATTCGCTTCTCGGTCTTCATGTAATGAAATATTTTCAATAATTTTTTCATTAACCATTATTTCCACTTTCCGAATTTCTTCTTCTTCCATTTTAGAAAAATGCGAAAAATCAAATCGTAAATAATCAGGAGCTACCAGAGAACCTTTTTGTTCTACATGAGTACCTAAAATGTCTCTGAGTGCAGCGTGAATTAAATGCGTTGCAGTATGATTCTTTTTTATGTCTTCACGACGGGTTTTAGCTATAAGTGCTTTTAACTTTGCGGAAGGATCGGAAGGAATTTTATCACAGTAATGAACAATAAGATCATTTTCTTTCTGCGTATCAATTACCTTTATTTTTTCATCTCCAACAAAAATTAAAACACCTTTATCTCCGACCTGCCCGCCCGACTCTGCATAAAATGGAGTTTGTTTTAAAACGATTTGAACGGTTTCTTTATCTTTTGTTTTAACCGTTCTATACCTTAAAATAGAAGTTTCTGTTTCTGTTTCATCGTAGCCGACAAACTCAACACTGGTATCTTCATTTACAATAATCCAGTCTCCTGCATCAATTTTTGTCGCTGCTCTTGCACGTTCTTTTTGTTCGTTCAAAGCAGTTTTAAATCCTTCCTCATCAATTTTAATTCCATCTTCTTCTGCCATTAAACGGGTAAGGTCTATAGGGAAACCGTATGTATCATATAATTCAAAAGCTTTTGCTCCTTCGATCTGATTTTTAGACTGACTTTTTACATCGTCTTTAATTAACTGATAACGTTTTAAACCGGATTCTAAAGTCTTTAAGAATGACTTTTCTTCTTCAGAGATTACTTTTGAAGTGAGTGCTTTATTTTTATCTAATTCCGGATAAACTCCATCAAATTGATTACATAAAGCTTCCAACATTTCTGCAAGAAATGGTTTTTTGACATCTAAGAAACTGTATGCATACCGCACAGCTCTTCGTAATACTCTGCGAATAACATATCCTGCCCCGGTATTGGAAGGAAGTTGTCCATCGGTAATAGTAAAAGCGATCGTTCTGATATGATCAGCAATTACTCTGAAAGCGATATCTTTTTTACTGTCTGTACCTTCATATTTGATATTGCTGATCTCTTCCAGTTTTGCAATCAGTGGGGTGAAAATATCCGTATCGTAGTTTGATTTTTTCTTTTGAAGTACACGAACGATACGCTCAAAGCCCATTCCTGTATCTATGTGTTTGTCTTTCAGAGGTTCAAGTGATTGATCTTTCTTACGGTTGAATTGTATAAATACAAGATTCCATATTTCAATTACTTCAGGATCATCTTCATTGACCAATTGAACGCCCGGAATTTTTGCTTTGTCTTCTTCCGATCGCATATCAACATGAATTTCTGAACAGGGGCCACAAGGACCTGTATCTCCCATTTCCCAGAAATTATCTTTAGCATCACATTTCAAAATGCGTTCTTCCGGCAAATATTTTTTCCAATGTTCAATAGCTTCCGTATCTAATGGAACGCCCCATTCGTCGTTTCCTTCAAAGACGGTTATATAAAGATTTTCTTTATCGAGTTGATAAACTTCTGTTAATAACTCCCATGCCCAATCTATAGCTTCCTTTTTGAAATAGTCTCCAAACGACCAGTTTCCCATCATTTCAAACATGGTATGATGGTAATGATCTACACCTACTTCTTCTAAGTCGTTGTGCTTTCCGCTTACTCTGAGGCACTTCTGAAGGTTTGAAACCCTTTTATTTTCGGCACTTTTGTTACCTAAAAAGTAATCTTTGAACTGATTCATGCCTGCATTCGTAAACATTAATGTAGGATCGTCTTTGACTACAATAGGCGCAGAATCAACTATCTTGTGCTTTTTCGATTCAAAAAAATCAAGAAATTTCTGCCTTACTTCTTTGCTGTTCATTGTTTTATATTCTTGTATGTAAACGCTTTGTTAAATATTGACTTTATCATTATTTTAGCATTTTGCAAAGGTGCAAAAATAAGGGGTATAACAGATAATTTGCTAAACGTAAGATGAAAAAAACCAAATATTATTATAATACACATAGTCTGCGGTATGAAGAAGTTGAAGAAAACTGGAAAACGCGTACTATAAGGTGGTTTGGTTTTCTTTGTGCAGTTATATTTTTCTCAGGTATTATCGTTTTGATCTCGTTTTATTTCTTCACTTCGCCGAAAGAACGTCGGTTGAACAGAGAATTGACTAAAATGAAGATTGAATACTCGGA
>JAHDHT010000051.1:6011-13101 GCA_020631175.1 Chitinophagales bacterium | reverse complement strand
AGAAAGTTTCATAAAGGAATTGACTTTACTGCTCCGACACATACAGAAGTTTATGCTACGGGTGATGGCACAATTACCAAGGTGAGTAAATCTGGTCGTGGTTATGGTAATCACATCATTATCGATCACGGTTATGGATATGAATCACTCTATGCCCATTTAAAAACGATGGATGTAAAGAAAGGTCAGAAGGTAAAGAAGGGTGAAAAAATTGGCGGAATTGGTTCTACCGGTTTATCAACAGCCCCTCACTTGCATTATGAAGTACATTATAATGGAAAAGCTGTGAATCCAATTAACTTCTTTCATCAGGATCTTGATGAATCAGAATTCCAGAAAGTTGTTGAGCTTGCTAACCGTTCAAATCAATCATTCGATTAAATTATACTTTTGCCGTACAAAGAAAAGGAAATAGAAAAGCTTTATTACTCTATTGGAGAGGTTGCTAAAATGTTTAATGTATCTACATCATTAATTCGTTTTTGGGAAAATGAATTTGACATTTTAAAACCTCGAAAAAATAAAAAGGGTAATCGATTATTTACCAAAGCAGATATTGAAAATTTAAAGATTATCTACCATCTGGTTAAGGAGCGTAAATTTACCTTAGATGGTGCTAAGAAGAAATTAAAGGATAATAAATCGGATACTATTCAGCAGATTGAAATGGTTAATTCATTAAAAAAGATTCGTTCTTTTTTACTTGAAATGAAGGAAGGATTGTAGTTAACTTTTTATCGGAATTGTAAATTTAAAATCACTCCCCTTTCCATATTCAGATTCCACCCAAATTTCACCTCCAAAACTTTCTACAAGTCTTTTACAGGTATGCAATCCAATTCCTGAACCGGAAGAATTCGTTTTTGTTTTTGCGCGCCAGAAAATTTTAAATACCTCTTCAATATTCTCAGCCTTGATACCAATTCCGTTATCTGATACAGTACACAGATAATGACTTTCTTGTTGTTCTACCTCTATTTTAACTACCGGAGGTTTTGTGTAGCTATATTTAAATCCGTTTTGAATTAAATTTTGCAATAATTGAATAATTAATAGTTTATTCGTTTTAATTACCGGTAAATCCTCAAAAACTAAGCTCCCCTGCTGTTCATTTATAATGTCTCTTAAGTTAAATTGAATTTGTTCAACAGCTTTTTGAAGATTAACTTCTTCTACATTTTGATTATCATATTGCAATCTTGAAAAATCAAGCAATTCACTAATTAAAAAATTCATTTCATTAGCACCTGTAATCGCAAAATCAACAAACTCGTTTGCTTCACTGTCAAGATTTTCTGAGTATCGTTTTTTTAATAATTGTAAGAACCCGCCAATATTTCGAACCGGTGCTTTTAAATCATGGCTTACGGTATAAGCAAATTGATTTAATTTTTCATTTGAAAGCTTTAATGCTTCTGATTTTTCCTCTAATTGATCATTTGTATTTTTTAATTCATATGCCAAAGTAGACAACTCAAACGTTCGTTCTTTCACTTGCTTTTCCAGCATATAGTTTTGAGACTTAATTAATTCCTGATTTTGTGTCAATGCATCTTGCTTTTCTCTTTTCAATATATTTATTCGATAAGCTAAGATTAATGATAAAAGAACCACCTCAATAGCCGAACCTATTTGGATAGAATATTCTGTGAAAATGTTTGTTCTAATTATTCCAGATATTGACAAGATAAAAATAATTACTCCCGATAAATACATTGACCAGGCAAGTAAATAAAACCTTCCAAATCGAATATTTTTAATTACTGCCGCGACACCGGTCAATAATAAAATCAATGAAGTAATACCTGCAAAAATCATTAATAATTGCTCACCTAAAAATTGAAAATTCAACACTTCCAACATAAAGTGAACTACCGAAAGCAAAACACCAAGTAAAAGCAGCTTATCAAAAAACTTTAAATTTTCTTTTGTTTTTAATAACTGTCTTGTAAACATCACGGAAAAAAATGCTCCAAATGAATGAACGATATCAGCATATACCATATATTGACCTGCATTTCGGAATATAAACTCCGGTATTTTTCCTTTAATTTCAGTAGACATTAAAAATACTGCAAAAGCATACGCTACATAGGTTAGATATAAAGAATCTTTTAGTGAAAAATATAAAAAGAGATTATATAAAACCATTACGAGAATAAAGCCAAAATAAATGCCGGTAAATGTATTATGAATATAATGTTGATTATAAATATTTTTAATCGCACCTATTTGAGAAGGTATAAACAAGGAACCGTCATTCGAAAGCTTAATGATTACCTTTTTTACTTCATTGTAATTCTGCTTATCATTAAATAAAGGCATTACAAAAAAATTGGATTTAAATTCTCTATCGCTAAAGTTTCGTAAAAATCCGGTTTCCTGTTTTTCAACCAAATTATTATTTGTATCGTATAAATAAAGATCGAGAATTTCTAATGTATGATATTTTATATCCAGATAAAGTTGTTCTTTAGTTTGATTATTGATTTCCAAAAGCAACCACATATCCATCTTTTGAAGACCTTCATTTAAATACTCATCTTCGGTAGTCTGTAATGCTACATTGCCGGTTAAGATAGAATTCAGCATTTTGTTATCATCAACATTTCTTTCTGATAAACAATATTGAAAGAATGGAGTTGGATTAACTAAATCATTAGCATTCGTAAATTGCAAAATGGGACCCGCTGAGCAAAAATTGCCAGATAAAAATGTTAGGATGATAAAGGTCCAAAATAGTTTGAAAGGAGTAGACATTGTTGCGGTAACCTTTACTGATATATTTAAAAGTACGTAAAAAAGTTAAGCAAGTTTCAAGAAAGAAAAGTATTATCTCAATAAAAATCCGAACGTAAAGCCATATTGGTTCTGATCCCTAAGCTTAGGTAGTTAGTTTGCTGTTCACCAATAATATTCAATTCATCTTCACTCCTTCTTACAAGGTATTGCAAATCAAACCAAACGTTATGCCATGGCATGTAAGAAATTCTGAAATCGTTTAGAAGTACCGTTTGTAAATTTCCTTGTAAAAAGGAATTACCAAAATCCATTGATCGATCAGTATTCTCTCTAAAAATATTTCCACCCAGATTTAAAGTATCATAATCCAGTCCTTTTTGAGCGAACATGATTCGATTTTCTATTTTCAATCTGTTGATCGGTCGATAAGAAATCCTTCCAAGATATTCAACAAAATTACTTCCTAAAGGGTGAGCGATTGCCTGATTATAATGCGTATAATTTTGCCCTTCTAAATTGTGCGAATAAGTAAAGGGTCTTACAGCGTTTAGTTCTGCCTGAAAATCCAATTGGTTAATTCCTGCAACATCTATATATTTCAAACCAAGCTGAAAACCATATTTATTGGCCCACCATCCTTTATTTTCTGCAAATAATTGGTCCTGATTAAATTCATCTAATAACACTTGTCCGTATATGGAAGTATTAGGAATTAAATTCATTTTAAAATCCAATCCAACCAAAGCATTATCAGGACTTCCTAAATACCATTCTATAGCTTTGTAGAAAATTACCGGATTCAAATAATTTAAATCGAAACCATTTACTCTTCGATAGACAATGGTTTCAAACAAACCAATATTCAACCATCTGTTAATGTTATAACTTAAATGATGCGTGGCGGTATATTTTCTGTCCAATAATTGATCTCCTGCTCTTATATCGAATTGGTCAATGTATTCAGACCAGATAGTCTGATAACTAAAACGCCATACCCTAGCCGTTAATTTACCATATAAATGCGGTGCAGCATTATCGGAAACAAACAGTGAACGCACTCCATTTCCAATAAATAGCTTATCATGACCAAATTGAAAATTTATTTTTTTGAAAATCGGAATACTTATACTTCCACGATATCTGAAAAAATCAACTGCCCCATCATTTCCAATATTTCTCCATCCTCCTTCGCCCGGCAAAGCTCCTAACAATGCTGTTTGATCTCTTACAAAAGAAGGATACAATACCTGGTTTTCTGAAAAGAAACTATAAAATGCAACTTTATCAAAAAGTAAACCTTTAATTTCTGCGCCACGGGTATTCGTATAATGAGCTAAGGTATTATCAAAGTCAGCACCATATTGAAAATGCAAAACCGGGTTAATTGAAAATCTAAAGTCTTCTTTATCAAGATAAAAGAAATCAGTTTCGAATGGATAAACAGCCTTTAAAAAAGGTTTCCGGCTTTTCGGACTTCGGTCTTCATTAAACATATGAAGATCGTCGTAAGTGTAATTTATTAAGAATTGATTTCTGGGGTCCTGAAACTGATTCAAGGTATCTCTTGCTGAAAGTTGAAACAGAGCATGGTCTATATTATATCCTTTTTGGGAAGTAAATAAAGCATTTGAAAGCGCTCCTGATTTAATCTCAATTCGATCAATTAGTTGATTTATTTCATGATCGACAGGTATAAAATTATCTTGCCCAAATACATTGGAAGATGCAAACAAAATAACACATACTGACAGTATTGATTTTTTTATGGTATTAATCTTCAGCAAACAAATTTGATTTTTGAATTCCAAAACGAAGGATAAAGAATGCAATTATTGAAACGAGCATCCAACCACCGAATGATATCCACTCCATAAATATTAAACGACCGGTCGCGAATAATATGGAATAAGCCATAACTATTGCAGCCAGCCAGGCGACAAATGTAAAGATTAAATTAGAATGACCTTCATTGGTACCACTGATTTTTGCCCATACCCCACCCGGCTTTACTTTATTGTAGAATTTTTGCAAATGTTCTGTAGGTTCAGGTTTTGTTAAAAACGTTATTAAAATCCATCCAACCGTAGTACAAAAAACGGTAAACAAAAACGACCTTGGATCTTCAGTAAGTCCTTTTCCCCACGCTGGATCAAATTTCACAAAAATAAGTTTGGTTAAACCGTAAGCGAAAAATGGAATGACGGTTGCTGCAATTTCACTCCATACATTTATCCTCCACCAATACCATCTTAATATTAATACTAACCCGAGTCCGGCTCCACATTCTATTAAAAAAGACCAGACACCTGTAATGCTATTTATCATACTGGTCACTATTATGCCGATTATCATAATAAACAAGGTTGCTAATCTTGAAACTAATACCAACTGTTTCTGGCTATCTCTTTGACCTATAAATCTTAGATATAAATCATTAACCAAATAACTCGAACCCCAATTCAACTGAGTTGAAATCGTGCTCATATACGCCGCGAAAAATGCTACTAACAGAAGACCTTTCAAACCATTAGGGAGAAATTCTTTCATAGCATAGACATATCCCATTTTAGGATCTGTGTTTGCGAGTTCCGGATATAAAACAGCAGCACATAATGCTACAATAATCCATGGCCAGGGACGGAGGCAGTAGTGTGCAAATGAAAAGAACAGAGAAGCATTATAGGCATCTTTTACCGAACGGGCACTTAACATTCGTTGAGCTACGTATCCTCCTCCTCCCGGTTCAGCACCGGGATACCAACTTGCCCACCATTGCATGGTAATCATCGTTAAAAAACTCCCAGCTCCAATTACAAAACCGGTTATTCCATCTGATGCCTTATTAAAGGTTGGGAAGTAATCAAGACTTCCCGGAGGAAGTTTTTCTTTTAATCCAGCTGCTCCTCCGATTTGTTCACTTTGTAAAACAATTACCGCCAAAATGATACATCCGGCCATTGCAACAAAAAACTGAATAAAATCAGTTATTGCCACTCCTAATAATCCTGAAAGAGCAGAATAGATCGCAACTAAGAACATGGCAAATGCGGAGATTATCAATGAATATTTTATTTCAATTCCAATGATTTTGAAAGCACCAAGGTCGAAAAATCCATCCAGCAAAGTCATTAAAGCAAGGTTTACCCATCCAATGATCAAACAGTTCAGGAACAGCCCGAGGTATAAAGATTTTAATCCTCTCAGAAAAGAAGCTGCTTTACCATGATAGCGCATTTCGATCAGCTCCAATTCAGTCATTACTGCGGAACGTCTCCATAGATGGGAAAAGAAGAATGTTGTCAACATTGCTCCGGCAAGCATATTCCACCAAAGCCAATTGCCGGAGACACCATATTTAACTACTAATTCTGTAACAGCCAGCGGAGTGTCAGCAGCAAATGTTGTTGCCACCATAGATACTCCCGCAATGTACCAGGGCAAATTCCTTCCACCCAAAAAGAAATCAGCTAAACTACCACTAACGCGCTTAGTAAAAGAAAGACCGATTCCGATAATAATTACAAGAAAACCAATAATTATTATCCAATCCAGTGTGGTAAGGTTAACAGATTCCATGAAATTCGCTAATTGTTGGTCAAAAATGTTGAAAATATTAGGAATACATAAGACATTCGTATTCCGATAACAAATATGTAAAAAGAATGGCCGTTAAAAAAATAGGTGTTTACACATCAGGGGGTGATGCTCCGGGAATGAATGCAGCAATTAGAGCAGTAGTTCGTAGTGCTTTGCACTATGGATATAATGTTGCAGGAATCCGCAGAGGATATGAAGGAATGATTGATGGCGACATCAGAGAGATGAATGCCCGGTCTGTGGGTAATATCATTCATCGTGGTGGAACGATTTTAAAGAGTGCTCGTTCTGATAGATTTAGAACTGAAGAAGGTAGAAAACAAGCATTCTTTCAGTTAAAACAGCACAAAATCGATGCTTTAATTGCAATTGGAGGTGATGGTACTTTCCGAGGGGCAAGCGTTTTTAACAAGGAGTACAATATTCCTGTTGTTGGAATTCCGGGTACAATTGATAATGATTTGAAAGGAACGGATTATACATTAGGTTATGATACTGCTCTTAATACAGCAGTTGAAGCAATCGATAAAATACGAGACACAGCGCTTGCTCATGACAGACTATTCATCATTGAAGTTATGGGTAAAGATGCCGGATTAATTGCTTTAAGAAGTGGAATTGCAGGTGGTGCGGAGTCTATATTAGTACCTGAAATTGAAAATGATACCGAAAAAATGATTCAAACCCTTCAAAAAGGGCTTGATAAAGGAAAAATGTTTTCAATTATAGTGGTAGCGGAAGGAGACGAAGC
>JAHDHT010000051.1:2940-5911 GCA_020631175.1 Chitinophagales bacterium | reverse complement strand
GGCTTGATAAAGGAAAAATGTTTTCAATTATAGTGGTAGCGGAAGGAGACGAAGCCGGTGGTGCTTTTAAGGTTAAAGAATTAATTGATAATCACTTTGGAAGATTTGATACGAAAGTTACGATACTTGGACATATTCAACGGGGTGGAAATCCGAGTTGTATGGATCGGGTTTTAGCCTGCAGACTTGGTTTGGCAGCCGTAGAAGCGATTAAGGATGGAAAATCAAATGTTATGATTGGAGAAATTCATAAATCGATATCATTTACTCCTTTTGAAAATGCTACCAAAAACAAGATGAATCTCGATGGAGATTACATGAAATTAGTAGATATCCTTACCTGATTTATTAAGATGAACCAATTAATTAAAAATATTACTGTCGTTAACGAAGGGAAACAATTTGTTTCTGATATGTTAATTAAGGATGGAAGGATAGAACGAATTGATCCCGAAATATCGATCGATTATAATATCTCTGAAATTAATGGTGAAGGGAAAATTTTATTTCCCGGAGTAATCGATGATCAGGTTCATTTCAGGCAACCTGGATTGACGCATAAAGCGGATATTGCTTCTGAAAGTGCAGCAGCAGCGGCCGGCGGGGTTACTACTTTCATGGAAATGCCGAATACAAAACCTTCAACGCTTACAAAAGAGCTTTTAGAAGAAAAGTATGCCATTGCAGATCAGGTATCTCCAGTAAATTATTCATTCTTCATGGGTGCCAGCAATGATAACTATGATGAAGTGATGCGGACGGACATTGAAAATGTTTGCGGTATCAAAATCTTCATGGGGTCTTCTACCGGTAACATGTTGGTTGATAATCAGGCAATCCTTGAAAAGATATTTGCTAATGCCCCATGTTTGATTGCTACTCATTGCGAAGATGAGCCACGAATCAGGGAAAGAACAGCGGCATTTAAAGAAAAATACGGAGAAGAAGCTACAGCGGTTCTTCATCCTGAAATCCGAGATGTTGAAGCTTGTTATTTATCATCTTCAAGAGCAATCGATCTTGCTAAACAGCATAATACCAGATTACATATTTTACATATCTCCACAGCTAAAGAGACGGATCTTTTCCGAAATGATATTCCTTTAACTGAAAAGCGAATTACTTCTGAGGTTTGTGTGCACCACTTAAGTTTGAACGACCAACTGTATCCTTCATTAGGTAATAATATCAAATGCAATCCAGCGATAAAATCAGCATCAGATCAGGAAACGCTTTGGAAAGCATTGCTTGATGACCGTTTAGATATTATTGCAACTGATCATGCACCGCATACAACTGAAGAGAAATCAAAGCATTATTTCGAAGCTCCTTCCGGCTTACCATTGATTCAACATACTTTATATCTAATGCTTCAGCATCATTCTGAAGGAAGGATTAGTTTAGAACGGATCGTAGAAAAGATGTGTCATGCACCGGCTCAATGCTTCAATATCAGGAAGAGAGGTTACCTTCGAGAGGGCTATTTTGCAGATGCTGTAATACTCGAAAAAGGCGCTAAATTTCAAATAAAAAAAGAAAATATATTACATAAATGCAATTGGAGTCCCTTCGAAGGCAAGGTTTTTGATTGGCAAATCAATAGAACATTGGTGAACGGAAATATTGCATATTCATTTGATAATCATAAGGTTTCAGGCAAGTTTGGGATGCGGTTACAATTTGACCGGTAAATGTTAAAGAGCATTATTACATATTTGGGTATAATTTGCGTGTTGTTTTGTTTTGGACAACAACGCATAAGTGATGTATACACTTTCCCGGGACAAATTCCTCCCGAATATAACTTTGATGTAGAAAAAGAATTGATCAAGCTCGAACAAAATCGCCCCGGTGATATCCATAAAAAGTCGTTTAAAGAGTTTTCTGAATTTGTAGTTCACAACAAGCTTAGTCAGTTTAAATCAGGAGAAGTTTATTTCGGATGGGAAGAAGCGGAAGTTTATTTAAATAGAATCTTAAAAAAAGTTGTTCCGGATTCTTTAAAAAACAATCAAAATATCAAAGTCTTTGTAAGAAGAGATCCTTTATTAAATGCTTTTTCGAGTTATGACGGAAGTATTTATTTTAATGTGGGTTTACTATCTTCTGTAGAGAATGAATCATCAATTGCATTTATTCTTGCCCACGAGTTAGCTCATTTTTTATCCGCAGATTTATTAAAAACTTATGAAAGTCAAACGGGAGAGAAAGAGTTACATACAACTTTCCACGACAATGAAATACTGGAATTGAAGGCAGATAAACTTGGGTATACTTTAACAAATAAAGCCGGTTATGATCCTGAGGCAGGTTTTAGTGTACTCAAACTAATCTACGGCAAAGAAAAAGGTAGTAAGTTATATTTAAACAGAAAAAAACAATTACAATCTTACATAAAAAACATAAGATATGGGACCCGTTCGTTTGCTCAATCTAGAATTGATCAAAATACTTTTGACCAAGTAAAAGAACAAGCACATTTAGAGTATTTAAATTTATTACTTGAAAAATTTGAATATGAAAAATGTATTGAAGAGTCTGTGAAACTTCATATACCATCACCAAAAATTATTGACTATATATATTATGGGGCTGAAGCATCAAGAAGATTAATGCTTTTATCACCTTGGAAAAAAGATTATTTAGTTTTATTTAAAGATGTTCAAAAAACAGATCTTGACGCAATTGACTTTAAAGATTATATCGAAGATTCGAACTTACTAAAGGAATTAGAAAGTGCCAGATTAAGTGATCGAAACAATATATTATTTTACACTTATGAAGAACTTACTGAATATTACTTAACTGTTGGAAACTGGAAGAACATACCTGAATTGATGTTTACCAGAGCGATGATTGCAAAAGATAATAATGATGAAGTAAATGCCTCTATTCGTTTAAACGACTATTTAAAAACAAATCGCGGACGTTATTCGAATTATGCTGAACACCTTCAAACCGGGAAATTTGA
>JAHDHT010000051.1:0-2840 GCA_020631175.1 Chitinophagales bacterium | reverse complement strand
CTTCTTACTAAAGAGAAAGAAAATTCAATAAATGAACTTTTTCAATTGAATCCGGAATTTTTTGAGTTTACTTTTGATAATGGAATAAGTAAAATTGATTATATCCAGTTTACTGAATACAAAAGAGGATTATCTGATCGGAAAAACAACAGTATTATAAATCCCTTCAGATGGATTAATGCATTGTTGACTTCATATTTTTCAGGAAACAAACATTCTAAATATCGCATTGAGCATATACAAATGGATTTAATAAATAAAGTCTTAGATCAAAATGAAGAAGATGTAGCTTATCATTTAAATAATCCTTATCTAATTAACAGCATTTATTATGCAATTAACGGTGAGATCAATGAAGATTAAGTTAATTGCATGTACAGTGTTGCTCTTATTAATTGGAGGACTAAATTCAAGTGCCCAAAATCTAGGCTTTAATGGATTTAAAAATGAAGTATCACTTGATATTGCAGGTATCGGACTTCAACAACAAATTCATTTTAATATAAAACGAAGTTTAAAAAAGCATCTCGGACTTTTAGTTAGTTTCAATAGTAATTTTAATCGGCAAAAATTCACTAGCGCGCATCCTATATTCATAACAGATAGTGAATACGATTCAAGATATTCCGGATATTCTATTGGAATAGGATTTATAACCAATGCGAAACGTCCAAATATTCCTTTGCCGGCTGGTTTCTATATTGGTCTTAAAGTTGAAAGACAACAAGGAACTATTGAAGAGAGTAATGATAGAAGTCAGCAAACTAATACGTATGGTCATACCAGTAACTTATATTCTATTATCTACGGCTTAGATCATGTTGTAAACAATCGATTGACCTTAGATTGTCATTTGGAAATCGGTTTACGTCAGGGGAAAATCAAACCTGTTGAACTTTTCGAATTGGTAAAGCCAAGAAGGATATATCCTTATGATATCCCTTTTAATCATTCAACTACTTTAAGAGACGATTTGACTACCGTTGATAAAACATTTGTATTTAATCGACTACATTTAATGCCAAGAATAGCACTTGGTTATTTGTTTTAATGTTTATTGTATTTTTGCCAAATGAAATGTAAAGGTCTTTTGATTTACATGCTATTATTTTTCTGCATTTCGGTGCAGGCTCAAAATAATGTAGTGAAAACGAATGTATACCAAATCACTCAAGGAATAACGGGTATTCAATTTGAAAAGCGTTTAGCAGGTAAAGTAAGCTGGATGAATGAGTTGAACTATATCTTCCAATATGAAGAGGATACTATTAGCCATTCTTTAATCAGAGGTGTAGGATTAAATTCGGAATTGAGATATTTCCCTCTCAACATTTTAGACAATGCACCACGCAACTTGTATATCGGTCCAAGTTTAAATTTCAGTTCAATAAAAAAAGACTTATCTAAATACTTTGAAGTAGAAGATGAACTAAAGGCCGCTGAATATAATGTTACAACAATTGGTGCAGGAATCACCATTGGCGTGCAGTTTATTGCCTGGAATTGGCTGGCAATCGATCTACATGCTAATCCAATATTTGATTATCACATTCTGGATACTGAATTTTTATCTTTTGAAGAAAACAGACCTGACCTGGATTACAATCTTGATCGATTCGGAATTTCTTTAGGTATTGCTTTTTAATCCTCTTTTGGAAGGATAGCATATTCTGCTGATACTTCGCGGTTAATTTTTCGCATTAGTCCAAACAATACCTTACCTGGTCCGACTTCCGTAAATTGTTCAGCCCCATCTGCTATCATTTGTTGTACACTTTGCGTCCATCTTACCGGAGAAGTAAGTTGCTCAACAATATTTTCCTTAATTATTTTTGAATCTGTTTCAGGTGCTGCTGTCACGTTTTGATAAACCGGAACCGAAGGTTCACTAAATTCAACATCCTGAACTGCAGCCGAGAAAATTGTTTTGGCTGATTCCATCAGCGGAGAATGAAAGGCCCCTCCTACTTGCAATAATAAAGCACGTTTCGCCCCTGCTTCTTTTAATTGTTCACAGGCTTTTTCAACTGCAGAAACTTCACCGGATATAACCAATTGTCCCGGACAATTGTAGTTCGCCGGTACAACAATACCATCAATAGAAGCACAAATTTCTTCCACTTTATGATCTTCCATGGCAAGCACAGCAGCCATAGTTGAAGGTTCATTTTCACATGCTTTTTGCATAGCATTTGCTCTAACAGCAACTAATTTCAATCCATCCTCAAAGGATAATACATTTGCTGCAACTAAAGCAGAGAACTCACCAAGTGAATGCCCTGCTACCATGCTGAAATCTGCATCTGATAATAAACATTCTTTCAGTATTACAGAATGAAGAAAAATTGCCGGCTGTGTCACCTTAGTTTGCCTGAGATCCTCAGCTGTCCCTTCAAACATGACTTTTGATATATCAAAACCAAGAATCTCATTTGCCTCAGTAAAACGCTTTCTAGCCAGCTCAAATTGATCATAAAGGTCTTTTGCCATGCCAGGAAATTGAGCGCTCTGACCCGGAAAAATAAATGCACGTTTCATAAAATGGATTAAATTAATTTAGCAGATATCAGATTAATAAATTCTGATCGGGTTTGAACTTTTTCGAACTCACCTGTAAAGGCAGAAGTTGTCGTAACAGAATTTTGTTTTTGAACACCTCTCATCATCATACAAAGATGTTTACATTCCATTACGATAGCCACTCCATGAGGTTTAAGCGTATCCTGAATACAATTAAGTACCTGATGCGTTATTTTTTCCTGTACTTGCAACCTTCTTGCAAATGCATCAACTACACGTGGAATTTTACTTAAACCTACTATTTTACCGTTTGGGATATA
>JAHDHT010000330.1 GCA_020631175.1 Chitinophagales bacterium | reverse complement strand
TGTTCGGCTGCGGCTAATGCGGCCATTTTGAAATCGTAGCCGGCGTACTTAATACCGATTTCATCAATAGTAGCCAGAATTTCATCGAGATGATCTGTGGTTACCAACTTCAGACGATATGCTTTTATGCCCGGAAGGCCCTTAAAATAATTGGTGTAATGTCTGCGCATTTCAAGAATACCTAAAACGGGTCCCTTCCATTCAACCGAGCGAATCACATGTTTTTTACAGGCAATTACCCGTTCTTCGATAGTAGGCGGATCCATTTGCTCACCGGTGGCGAAATAATGCTTGATTTCTCTGAAAATCCACGGATAGCCGATACTTGCCCGGCCAATCATGATGCCATCCACGCCATACCGATTGCGATATTCCAAAGCTTTTGGTCCTGAATCGATATCACCATTGCCGAACACCGGAATGTGCATACGTGGGTTTTCCTTGATTTTGCCAATAAGCGTCCAATCTGCCTCGCCCTTATACATCTGCTTACGGGTTCTGCCATGAATAGAGATTGCTTTGATACCCACATCTTGCAGTCGCTCGGCTACTTCCACGATAAATTTCGTTTCATCATTCCAGCCGAGACGGGTCTTAACGGTAACAGGCAATTTGGTCGCTTTCACAATGGCATCTGTAAGCTCTACCATTCTCGGAATATCCTGCAAAATTCCGGCTCCCGACATTTTACAAACGACTTTCTTTACCGGACAGCCGTAATTGATATCGAGTACTTCCGGCTTTGCTTCTTCAACAATTTCAGCCGATCGCTGCATCGATTCGATATTAGAACCGAAGATTTGAATGCCAACAGGGCGCTCTTCATCGTATATATCAAGCTTTTGAACGCTTTTATGTGCGTCGCGAATTAATCCTTCTGAACTGATGAATTCTGTATACATCATATCGCATCCTTCCTCTTTACACAAAGCACGGAAAGGAGGATCGCTTACGTCTTCCATGGGCGCAAGCAATAAGGGAAATGCTCCTAATTCAATATCTGCGATTTTGACCATTAGTGCAAAGGTATAGCGAATAGCCCGAAAAAGTGTAATTTCGGGACCTATGAATATTGATCATTTAAGTTACCCCATGCAGGGGCTTCTTTTATTTGCCATTTTCTTCGGATGCTGGTCGTTCGGGCAAATGGTTGGAGGTGGTTTGGCACTCGCTCTTGGTGATGGAAGTATGATGACAGGTAATATGTCGCCCGAATTTGTCAAAATATTCAGATGGGTGCAAATTCTTGCTTCCTTATTAAGTTTTGCTTTGCCGGCTATTATATTCAGTTATTTGATAACGGGTTCATTAAGTCGGTATAGCGGTTTTAAAATGCCGATATCGATTTTCGGTTTACTTATGACGATTTTAATCGTTTATACTGCTTTCCCTTTTATTTCTCAAACCTTAGTATGGAACCAGAGCATTAGTTTGCCCGGTTTTCTGGAAGGACTAGAATCGATTATCCGCATGCTGGAAGAGCAAATGGAAAACATGACTAAATCATTTCTACAGATGGATGGGCCATGGGATTTATTTGTCAATTTATTAATGGCCGGAGTCGTGGCAGGCTATGCTGAAGAGGTTTTATTCAGGGGTACGATTCAGAAATTTTTTAATGAATGGTGGAAGAAGCCGCACTTAGCCATTTTCGCGAGTGCATTTATTTTCAGCTTTATTCACTTTCAATTTTTAGGATTTTTACCGCGACTGTTAATTGGTATGTTGTTCGGCTATATCTTTTGGTGGAGCCAGAATTTATGGCTGCCGGTAATTGCGCATGTTATTCATAATTCAACTCAGGTGATCGCTTATTATATGGCTCAAAAAGGTTATATCAGTGCCGATATTGAAAATATGGAAAGCTTTCCTGTTGTACCTATGTTGATTTCTACCGTCATATGTATAGTGCTTTGTGTTTTGTTTTATCGATGGACGCAGAGTAAGAATAGTGCCGAATCATATGGAGGACAGCTGGACTAAAATTTATAGTACGACAAAACCATACATGGGAGAAATTGTTAAGGATGTGCTGCAGGAGCAAGGAATAAATGCTGTGGTCATTAACAAACAGGATTCTTCTTATCTCTTTGGAGAAATTGAAGTTTATGTTTTAAAATCGGATGCTTTGCGAGCCGTTAATTTGATTAAAAAGAATGAATTATGAGTGCTAATCTGCGAAAGCGAATTTTGAGTGCGGTGGTTTTGGGGACTATTTTTTTAGTGCTTGTATTTTTTAAGCCAATAAGTTTAACACTTGCTTTTTTATTGATGGCAGCCGTTGCCGTTTTTGAATTTCACCGAATGATGAATGCAATTCACAAAGCTAAATTTGAATGGCATCATGTTCTTAGTCTCTCTCTGGTTGTTGTACTTTTTATTTTAAGTTTTGTTTTAGGACATTTTAATAATCATGGATGGATGTTGCTTTCTCTGGCGGCATTACTTTTTACTTTGTTAAGAAGCTTTTGGTTTGAAGATTATAATTTAAAAAGAGCTTTTGGCGATTTAACGGGAATGATTTATATCGGTGTGCCGATTGCTTTATTAATTATAATGGCTATCCATCCTGAAAAGTCCGGTGGATTTAATCCGCATATTGTTTTAATTATTTTACTTTTAATCTGGGCGAATGATATTTGCGCTTATTTTGTTGGTAAGCGATTTGGAAAAAGAAAGTTAGCACCGAAAATTTCTCCGAATAAAACCTGGGAAGGATTTTTTGGCGGCGCTGCCGGAAGTATTTTAACGGCATTAATTTTAAGTGTTATTTATGCTAAGCCAATTATTATTTTGTTCGGATTGGTTATTGCAATTGTAGGTCCGATTGGAGATTTGGTAGAGTCATCTTTAAAGCGCAGATCGGGTATAAAAGATTCTGCAAATACGATTCCCGGTCATGGCGGAGTATTAGATCGCTTTGATGCTTTTATTTTCAGTATTCCATTTGTATTTATTGTTTGGATGATGTTTTGGGTGTAAGTGATGGGTCCCTGCCGCGAGCGGCACCGCGCTTTTCCTTGCAATCTCTTTTGCCAAACGCTATGGCTAATGGTCGTAAATGGAGCTTCCTCCGGTCGCTCATTTTCTCCCTTATCCATTAGCATTTGTTTGCAAGAGTATTTCCAGTACAATCGCTGGTACAGAAAATGTAATTGGTTGATCTTTCAGTATGGTTGATGTAAATCGTGTTATGCGCTCTTCGACTTAACACCCTCCAACATTTGTTCGATCTTTCGACAGGTTCAAGACAATTCGCGCTGCTCACTCTTCGACAAATGTGTCCTCCCTTGTTAGCTAATCTATGCACACTAATTTATACATTATTAGTTTAAGGGGTTAATTATCAA
>JAHDHT010000050.1 GCA_020631175.1 Chitinophagales bacterium | reverse complement strand
TAAAACAGTTTGTTGGAATACCTAATTGAAACCTGATGTGTTCCTTTTGGAAGTAAAAATCCTATTTGATGATAATTTGCATTTAACTGCTCAACTTCATTACCATCAACTTTAACTATCCAATTGGGGTCATTTTTGAATTCATTCCATACCATTAAACAATTGGTTGGAGAAGAAACTTCATAGCTATAGCTATTATGATTTTCTTCAAGTGTATTTATTGTTGCTTTTTTATTGGAAGATGTTTTAGGTACAAAATCTCTTACCTTTTCTAAATCTTTTCCTTCCACCCAAACAGGGTAGTTGTTAAAAGAACTCTTGTTGGTTTTCGCGATATATCGTAGTAATTTTTCATCTCCTTTTTGAATGTTGCTTGCTTTGTACAACTTAGGAAATGCTTTGTCTGATTTTAATAAACTGAAATTATCGATTTTAGAGTGGAATTCATATTCCGGAAAGTTGGTAACTGGCTTATCTGTCAATAGATATTTAACGCCATTAATCAGACCATAATTCATATGTTTATCTTTTCCGAAAAAGGCTTTGTGTTGATCTGCCGGTATAGGAACCATTTTAGCTTGTAAAGCACGTAGTTGATAATAATTTGAATTCATCGACCACGGACCGTCTCTTAAATCTGTTGTTTCGAACTTTATTCTATAGTCTTTAATATCGTCGACAGTTTTACTTATTTGTTCCAGAATTTTCATCGACTCAAGATTTTCTGGTTTAAAGTAACCGTAATTCTCTTTTAATCCATTCTTATTTAAATCGATAAATGAACCTGTAATTACAGCTAATAGAATTAGACCAGTTGTAACTTTTGATAAGTGATTTTTTATCCATCCAAAAATTAAAGCAGCAATAGAAAGACCGATTACAGCATATAATATTGGTTGGTTGAGTGTAATATTAAAACAGGCAACAAAAAGGGCTAATGCAGCAATAACAGAAATCAGTAAATTCAAAGTCTTCTTCTTTTCAGTTTGAGTATTCTCCTGAATGAAATACATAGCTGCAAAAGAAGCGGCTACCATGAACCAGTAAACAAAGTATACCGGGTGTCTGAATTTATTAAGTAAGGGAAGTTCATATTGAATATGGACCATTCCTAATGTTTTACCAAAAGCGAATAGTATCATTAAAAAAGCAAAAGCAAAAAATACTTTTAAAAACCAGTTTTCTCTGAAAGATGTTTTTACCCAAAGCCAGATCATTCCGATCAGTCCGAATATAAAAGCGACAGGACCGATAAATGGATGACCTACACCATTGTATTTATTTATAAATGGACGATAAAAGAATTCAGTAATTTCTGAAGGAATTAAATATGGATAAAATATTTCTTTAGGAACCTGTTGACTTCCGACTACCGGTTTTTGTCCGTGTCCGATAAATCTCAGGAAATTATCTGAGTCTGCAAAGGTGGGGAAAACAGCCACGCCTCCGATGCATAAACCGATTACACCTAATAATAAGCATCGACTTATTACCTGAATTTTATTTTTAGAAATAAAAAAGGCCGTAACAGCTAAAGCAATACCTAAGTAAAATGCAACGAAGTAGGACATCGGGCTTGCCGTCATTCCTAATATTGCAAATCCGCTTAAGAGTAAACCGGGTAAGGCATTTCTATGATGAAATAAGTAATATAATCCTGAAAGATAAAGAGGAAGCCATGAAAACGGTGTAAACCAGTTCACCCATTTAATACTTAAATTGATATATCCCGATGCAATATATGTGAGTGCAAAAAGGGCTGCAAAAAGTGGATTAAGTTTTAATATTCTACCTAAAAGATAAATACCAAATGCATGAATAAACAAATGGAATATTTTGACCAGGGCAATAGTTCGAGCAGTTTCAAAGCCAATTCCGTAATCGATTAAGGAGAAAAAATAAAAAGGGTAGGTAAGGGCGACCATAGGAGCATTATAAATCTCCATGCCTCCAAGCATCGTTTTGTTCCAAAGAGGCAATTCTCCGCTTAAACTAATTTGGTTAACATAAGAAAATGCGGGAGCAATCATGTGTGTGGTATCACCAAAAGGCCCAAATAATTCACCTCCCCAGATAAAACCCTGATACTTGATCAGTATAAATATTGCAACACTAAGTAAAGCAATAATTTCTTTCCAGAATGGCTGTAATTTATTGATAATTATTGATTTAAGTTTTTGCAGAATCGATACAAATTAAACTCAAATTTTTGTTTTTCACGAAAAGCCTCAATAGTTTCTGCTTTTGGCCGCTCTTTTTTTCGAACTTTATTACTGTGCGGAACTTCGATTTTTGGCTTTCCGAGCTTACCAGCCAGAATATTTAGAGAATTTTGAAAATCTTCTAAAATCAAAACATGTACAAAATGTTCTTCAATGCTTTCTTTGAAATTTCGTTTTGTAATAAAGGATGGAAAGAATTTTAGGATATCAGGTCGGCAATTCAATAAAAAATCATCTATATCTTTTGCCTTAGCCACAGGATGATTCTTTCCTGAAATCTTTCCCGATTTAATCATATATCGGCTGTAGTTGTAAAAGGAAACTTGTCGTTTAAGAGGGTTTCTTAACAAGGTTATGTATTGTTTATCTTCAGGATAATAATGATCAGCACCGGCATTCTTTTTATGATTAAAATGACCATGAATACAAATATCTGTAGATCCTCCATTATGTTTTGAAGGTAGTTTTGCTTCATCTATGTAATGCAAATGCAGCTTCTCTGAAAACCACTCTTTTAACACAAAATTCAAACTTGTTCCTCCTGTTTTTGGAAGATGTAATGAAATAAGACGATTATTCGGATTGTACTTTCTCAAAACGAATTAAAATAAAAGTCTGAATTTATTGATGTACATATCGTAACGCAAATCAAAAAGTTTTTTTGCGTAACTGTATAGCAAAATATCGAAAGCATTATATTTTTCGATCAGTTGCAGTACTTCCGGCTTAAGTTTTTGAGCAGCTTTTTTCTTGTTTTTGTTAACAACAGGAAAATTGTCTTCAAATTTAAGCCAGGGTGGAGAATATAATTGTAACATTTCTAATGAACGACCTAAATCTTCAAGTAAGCCATATAATGAAAAGTTATGTTCGAGATTAATTAATGCCCGATTAAAAAGCACTTCATCAGATTCATTGTTTTCCGGCTTTTTGTTTGCCAGATAGTTCATTTGAACATTTGAAACTGTACTTAATATATTGTTGAGTTTTTTAATTGGCAAGTCATTTAAAGGAATGTCTTTGCATCCCGCATAATCCAATTTATAATAAAAGAAATTATAATGAGATAGAAGCCGATCAACGGGCTCCCTTAGAATGGTATAATAATATGGTTTCTCCATATTTAGTTTAAAGCGGACATGTGCGTTAAACTTAGAATGGTCTGCCAGAATTTTAAGTTCTTTTCTCTGAATCAGTTTTAATTCTTGCTGACTTAGTTGTGGGATATTTTTATCGTTTGCAACACCATTATGACCTGGCGAATAAATTAAATTTTGATTTATACCGGCTTTTGCCGCTGTTTCGAAAACGTATTTTCTGAAACTACTTCCTCCACATTTAGGGATATGTGTAAAGACAAACGACTCAAACTTTCTATTATGCATTCAATTCTTATTGTTCAACCAAAGGTATACTTTCAAACAATTGATAGCCTAATTTTTCTTCTGTTTCTTTGTCCAGGAACTGATTCACATGATTAAAATCAGACTCATTGTATTGATTAAAATATTCTTTATTTAAGTAGTATCGTTTTCGTTTAAAGGGCAGTTTCGGATTTTTACCAAAATATCCATTGTGCAACATGATTTCTCCCTCTTCGCCATTAATTAAGTTAAGTTGATGCTTTCTTGCTATCATTTTAATTAATCGCTTTGGCGTATAAAGCAGATCTTCATATTTATAAAAATCGAAGTGTTCAGCTGAATCCTGAAGACGAAGCATGCTTTTGGCTTTCGCAGTTCGAAGCTGCATCACATTTTCGAATCGTTCTCCCGTTTTTGGATTACGTTCATGCATCATTTCTTCTTCCGGCTTTATCGGATCAGCAATTAAATCCCGTTTATCGTAATTTTCACCACTGTAACATGCCCATTCACTTCGAATGAAATCTGCAAATGGGATATTATACAATTGAGGTGCATGATGCGGTTTGCCATACATACTTAACACCCATGAATATGGATCTTTAAAAATACCCAGGAATAAAATATGTGGAGTCTCAGCTTCCTTTATCTTTTGATGATTAATGAAGCCATGTTTCCAACCTAAACGGTAAGAAACCTCTACATCTTTGATGTTTAATTCCAGCAATTTATGAAGGAAGTTTGTTCCCGAATTTCTTTCCCCGTAAATCTGGATTTGTGTTATACTACTCATTTCCTTTGTTATCGTTTTGCGGTAATAACAGTTGTTTCCGGCCCAAAAATACCATAATATAAAGACCATATGAAATTTGCATTCACACTTTTAAAGCCACAATCTTGCAGATTTTGTAAAAATTCCCAGCCAAAGAAGTGATATGCAAGACGTTTATCTCCCTTAATACCTGTTGATGGGAAATATTGCGGCGGTAAATGGTGAATTGCTTCTTCAAAAGGCCGGTAACTGGCTCTTAGAATATTTTTGCGTTTTTTAATAGCAAAAGGTACGGTTATAATCAATTCACCTCCAGGCTTTAAGGCCCTATGTAGTTGCTTTAGAACAGATTTGAAATCAGGATAAAGCTGAATTTTATCAAGACTGACAATCAAGTCAAATGAGGCATCTTTATAGCGTAAATCAGCTAAATTTTGATGAGTTATATTTTCAATCTGAGTTCCTGACTCGACTACTTCTCCCATAAATTCACTTCCTATAGTTGGCTCATGGAATGTGGATATCGTTTGAAAAAACTGCGTATTTTGTTCTGTTAAATACAGTTTTGCCTCTTTTTTTCCTTCCAGCGCATCTTTAATCATTAAACTAACAGCTCTTAAACGACTATTTGTACCTGTTGTCGGATCGTATAATGATTCTTTATAATCCGGCATCTGCATACCACCAATCTGAAGCGGACGATCTTCATTCACACTCAAAGAGGCCAACTTATTAGTAAGTGGATTTTTAGCTTCAAATTCGAACGCAGCCGGATGATGTCCGGTAAGCATCTTTTCAATTTTTAATCGTTTCCGTAATTGAGGTTTGAAGTCAATCAGATATTGTCGATAGCTTCTGTAATCATTTGCAGTAAAAGAGTAAGGCTTTTCTATTGAGCCGGTTTCAATAAATGTTCCGTTTAACAACAACTGACCCGTTTCATCTTCATATTTATTTTGGATGGATGAATGCCAGTCTTTTAAAGAAATATCATCCATTTTCCAGTCAATAGTATTGATAAGCCCCTTATGTTTTTCGAAAAACTTCTTAAAATTAACTTCCTGATAAGCCTTGAAACCGGAGCTTGTATCTGTTCCTGATGTGCCTCCTTCCTCGTGATAAATCACAGAATGTGGTGTAACAACTGTAGCAATATCGTGTTCCCATGCTGAATAACAGTAGTCACTGTCTTCACAATAGCAGGGGTGAAATTGCATATCAAATACACCAAGTTTGTCTATTGTTGAACGTTTGATATACAGAGAACATCCGGAAACATAACCAACTTCCATTGTTCTGTTATACTCTTCAAGGGTTGGATCCTGAAATTTTCCAATATTCCTTCCGCTGAAATTATTATATAATTCGCTTCCAAATTCCTGTAATCGACCGTCGGGGTATAATATCTTAGAACCTGATATACCGGTGGTCGGACTATCATACGCTGCTTCAACCAGAGCTGTCAACCAGTTTTCAGTTACATAAGTATCATTATTTAACAGAACAACATCATTATCCGGAAACTGCATCATCATTTTGTTATTTGGAATAACAAAAACTTCATTTTCTTTTGATAAAATCGGTACGATGCGTTGGTCTTTTTCAGCTAATTCTTTTAAATATTCCTGTGTGCCATCTTCACATCCGTTTGAATGTACTAAGATTTTGTATTTCGGATATCTGGTTAATTCTAAAACGGATTGAATACACTTTTTTAGCAGTTCTAATCTGTTCCAAGTGACAATGCAAATAGAAACTTCATTTTGGATGGAGTTTACCATTTGTTTTTTCACTTCTTGTGGCCCAACTAGTGCGTTTAATTTATCCTGAGCATTCAAACACATTGATTTTAAATCAAATTGATCGTTTAATGCATCAATGCAAAGTTCAGCCATTTCATCGTAATCATTAGTTATTAACCCACTTACTGCGTGTTCAAGATTAATACCTTCATTCCCAATACTATTAGTTAAAACGGGTAGACTATGAGCTATAGCTTCACATATTTTACCTTTTATTCCTGCACCAGCTAAAAGAGGAATTGCTGTTAATTTTGCATTCTGGTATAAAGCGGGTAAATCTTCTTCTTCAATAAAACCTTCAAATTCAACTCCATCCTGAAGTCCCAGATTTACAATTTTCTGAGGAGCATGTGATCCTGCAAGAATTAATTTTGCCTCCGGTATTTTTGCCTTTACTTTTGGAAAGATTTCATTGGCAAGTTTCATTGCGGCAGATAAGTTTGGAGTGTGCTTATATCCACCCAAAAACAGAATATTTTTATTAGGTCGTTCTACAAATTTTTCAACTTCAATATCATGAATGTTACTTACTACCCGAACATCTGCAGTTGGTATCTCATATAGAATTTCTTCTTTATCTTCCTGAGTAACTGCCCAAATTACATTGGCCTTTTTATAAGCTGCAATTTCTTTCTGTTTTAAATCTTCTACTATTTGATTTGTAAAGGAAGGATCAATGCCAATAAGACGCTCATGTCTTAACCAATGTACATCAACAGAATCGAAAATAAGCCTAGCCTGAGGATAAACTTCCGCAAGCTTATGTCCACTTTCCCAAGTGGTATACCAAGCGTATATTATTGAATCTACTCTTTTTAACTGTTGCTGAACATCCTGAAATTGATAAGTATCCCAATTTAAACTTGATGGTGGTCTATTGGTTAGAATTTTAACGCCAATAGATTCCATTTTATCTATATACTTCTGAATTTTCTTTCCAAAGGTGAAGACATAAACATCAAATTCTTCAGCCATTAGAGCGAGCATTCTTGTTGCCCGTTTCCCACCACTCGAAGTGTCGTAATCGGGTAACTCCGGTGCCACAAATAAAACTACAGGCTTATTATGGGCGGTATTAAACGTGGTTAAGCTTTCAAGATATTCTTGCCATATATCTGTTCTGATCTTTAAAGATTCAAACGGAGGAGGATTTAATACATCTGTATTTTCAAGTTGAACCAACTCACGAAATGCATTCAATTTTCTTTGAATTTCAATTTTCTGACTATTGCTCTCTAATTGACCAATTGTTTCTTCAAAAGAACTTATTTCCTTTTTAATCAATTGCATATAGTTAAATAATGCATTGTATTGATTAACCCGGTTATTTGAAATATTAATTTTGTGTTGAAGGTTATTTACTTTCTGACTATTTTGCCTGTTTTCAAAAGTTTTGTTGTGAAGATCATCTTTTAATAACTGAATCTGATTTTCTAATTCTTTTATCTTAAGGTCCTGATCTTTACTGCTTTTAAATTGCCCCTTCAACTTATAGTATTTCTTACTGAGTTTTTTACTCTTTTTATTCAGCTTTTTATTTAGAGCATTTAGATCTGCAATTTGTAAGTCTCTAATTTTTAATCCCGCGTTTTGATCCGTTTTATGCTGAGCTTTATCTAATGATTTATTTTCGGCTTTTGTCTTTTCATTTTTACTTAAAAGTGCCTGTTGAAATTTAGAAAGACGGGATTTAAATTTTTTCCAATCTTCAGTTTTCCAAAGATCTAATTTGTTGTTGTTACTTATAAATTCAAATACTTCAATAGAAAGATCAGGTATCTTTTTATTTGAAATATTTTCTTCTTTTAGCTTTAAAAATTGTTTTTGAAGGTGTTTTTCTATTCCACCTTTAAAATCATGATTTATGAACTGCTTTTGATTGAAAAAACTATTCTGTTGTTTCGGCGATAATTCAAAAGTGCAAAGTAACTTGAAATAATACTGTAAAACGGGGAAAGCTGATTCAGTAAACTCAAAAGAAGAGTTAAATATATGATTGGGGCTCTCAATTAAGTGTAATATATTAAAATCAAACCCTTTCTTATTTAATAAGTCACTTAGTAATGGAAGGAAAAAAGGATGTTTTAAATAGTAATATTTTAATTCTTCCAGGGATTCTAAATGTTCATCTAAAATTGATTCTAAAATCTCAGAATGATGAGCTAACTTTTTTGAAATATTATTGAAATCCAGTTTTTCAAACAAAACTGACTCTGCCGGATATATATCGGAAACAGATTCGAAAAACTCATCCAAATCTTCCAGGCAGTTTTTTATTTTTTTATAATTTTCCGGAAATTTCTTCTCGGAAATAAGTTTAGCATTTCTAAACCCGCTATTTATTATTGTAATACTTTTTTGATGCATGAACTAAGAACTTACTTAAGAATATGAATGCTAAGTTCCTGTTCGCAATTGAACAGTTTCTTTTTAGATTGATCCACCACCATAAATGATAGTTTATTTTCTCCCTCTTTAAGATTGGAAACCGGTATTCTCGTATAAAAACCGCAATAAGTATATTCTTCTTTGCTGAAATGTTCTGCTACATCTTTTCTTTCCATTCCATAAATTGTTTGGTATGGTTTTCCATTGATCTCGATATAAACACCTGAAGCAATTGTATCTGTAGTCTCGTCTAAAGCCCAGCCTTTTATACTAATATGTTCAGCGCTTTTTGATTCTATTTTTGAGCCGGGAGTGTAGTTTTGTTCATTAACCTGATCAATCCAGCAAATAGTATTGGTATCGGTTTTTTCCAGATCTTCTAATGGAATAACTTCATGATTTAAATTGTAAAAATCAATTTCATCTTCAATGCTTTCTTCTAAACCGAAATGATCTTGGAAAAATGGTTGAAGCGTTTTTAGCATTTCATCTTTACCTTGTTCATTTATAAAGTTCATTACAATTGCATGAAATTTATTCTCGTAGTTAGTAAGGTCATTTGAATCTCTGTAATTTTTGAATTCAGGATTTTTCAAAATTTTATTCAAAAATAAAAGATTGTCTATGTATTCTACTTTAAAGAACTTTTCTTTTGAGCGATTAAGGCTTGTATTTTTATCGCTTTCAGCTCCGCCATGAACTCTGAAATAAGCAAGAGTTTCCGGGATAAATACAAAGCCAAATTCAGAAATCATCCTTAAAACGAATTCGAAATCCACCAATTGAGAAAAGGTGGCATCGAATGCTCCCATTTTATCGATTACTGATTTGTGAAAAAGAAAAACGGATGGTTCTCCAACCAGGTTTGCCAAAGGGAAATTTTTAGCAACTTCGCCGAATTGATCTGCTGAGATATAATCCGTGTTTCCAAAAAAGTGTTCAGGTTTTTTAATATCGTATTGAAAATATTTACGGATGTTTTTACTTGCATTGTTTTCAATAATGAAATCTCTTCTACAAGCACAGATAGGACAGTCAAAACCTTCAATTGCTTCCATTTTTTTCGCAATACATTCGGGATGGATTACATCATCCTGGAAAACATATTTTATATAATCGGCAGTTGCCAGTTCTATGCATTTATTCCAGTTTCCAACTAATCCTAAATTTTCTTCATTTATGTGCAGTTTAATTCTATCATCCAATGCAGCATATTCTTTTACAATATCAACTGTACTGTCTGATGATTGATCATCTACACATAAAATTTCAAGATCCCAGTAGGATTGTGATAAAACTGAATCTAAACAATCTCTCAAATATTTTTCCCCATTGTACATGGGGATACAAACACTAACGGTTTGGTTCATAGCTTTAAATACTTTTATTTTTCTGCTGAAATCAGCATAACATCAGTTCCAAGAATTCCGTAATAAAGCGACCACATAAAATTGGCCGATACATTTTTAAATCCTGCAGATTCCATTTCGTTAAATAACTCCCATCCAAAGTGGTAATAACACAATAGCGGATCTTTACCTTTTACCGGATTTGGGTAGTAAATAGCCTGATCAAGAAACTTAATGGCACCTAGTTTATCTTTTTCTGCAAATTGTTTATTGAATTCAGCGTTTAAGCCAAATGGTGCAGAAAGAATTAGTTTACCTCCCGGTTTTAAACAACGGTAAAGTTCTTCTAATACCAGTTGATAATCTTGATAGAATTGAAGCTTATCTAGTGATACTATAATATCAAACGAATTATCATCAAATGAAAGATCGATTAAATTCTGATGATAAATACCTGCAATCATTTTACCTGCTTCAGCATACTCATCTATATATTCACTTTCTTCAAAGTTTTTATACTTCTCTTTATAGAATTTTGAAAATGCAGAATTTGATTCAGTAAAGTAAATATGCGTATCATCATTATCTATTCCGTCTGTATACTGATTGATCAACATAGCAGTTGCTCTTAGTCTGCTATTAAATTGTGTTTTAGAACTTACCAGACTTTCACGGTAGTTAGGCAACGGAATACCATTTCTGTTTTCAGTTCTTTCATTATTTATTCTAAATGCTACAACTTCATCAATTACCGGACTGTAGCCGGGAATAGAAAATGTACTTGATCTATGACGAACAATTAATTCTTCAATTAAATGTCGTTTTTGATAAACAGGAACCATTTGTTCCCTGTATAAATTAAATGCACGTTTAGATTTAATTACATTAAATTCTCTGATAGGAGAAACACTGTCTTTTAATTGTGTACCATTCAGTATTTTTTGTCCTGTTTTATCTCTATATTTTGACTGGAATGATCTTCGGATACTATCAGCATTAATATGTTGTAAGCCCCAGTCTATTCCGTTTAATTTACCTTGATGTTTTTGATAAAACTTAAGGAAATTAATATTCTGATATGCCTTAAAGCCGGAACTTGTATCTGTTCCGGAGGTTCCGCCTTCATCGTGATAAATTACAGAATTTGGAACTACAAATGTTTGTAAACCATGTTCAGCTGCGGTGTAACATAAATCGGAGTCTTCACAATAACAAGGATGGAATTTCTCATCAAACACACCAATTCTGTTAATGGTACTGCGTTTTATAAATAACGAACAGCCCGATACATATCCAACATGTTTCATGTGCTGGTATTCCGGCTTATTAGGGTCATCATTTTTACCTACGTTAACCCCACCGTAATTAGCATGTAAATATGAACCATACTCCTGAAGCCTTCCATTAGGGTACAGTATTTTCGATCCGGTTAAACCAATGTGGTTTCCGGCATATGCACTTTCAACTAAAGCTCTGAGCCATCCTTCCGTAACGTAAGTATCGTTATTTAACAAGACCACATCATTTTCAGGAAATTTCATCATCATTTTGTTATTAGGAATAACAAAAACTTCATTTTCATCAGAAAGCATTGGAACGATTTTGTCGTTTTCCTTAGCTATTTCTTTCAAATATTCTTGTGTTCCATCCGTGCATCCATTTGAATAAACAAGAATTTTATAATGCGAATAGTATGTTTTTTCTAAAATCGATTCAATACATCTTTTCACTAATTTCAATCGATTCCAGGTTACAACACATATTGAAACTTCTTTATGAATAGAATCCATCATTTGCTTTTTCACATTTGATGAACCCACCAGTCCCGACAGCTTTTCCTGAGCGATTTTGGTGAAAGACTCCATGTCATATTTTCTTTTAAGTGCTTTGATTGTAAGATTCGCCATTTCTTCAATGTCGTTCGTAACCAAACCACTTTTTTCATGCTCTAACCGGATACCTTCATTCCCGATATCATTAGTTATAATGGGAGTCATATAACAGATAGCTTCACAAATTTTCCCTTTTATACCTGCACCGGCAAGTAAAGGAATTACAGTAGCATAACTGTCGATATATAATTTTTCCAGATCTTCTTCTTCAATAAAACCCCGGAAGTCAACACCAGGTAATTCACCTAAAGCTTTAATATCATCGGGTGCATGAGAACCGGCAAGGATTAATTTTGCGTCTGGAATTTCTTTTAAAACAATCGGCATTATTTCTTCAGCAAGAATTTTTGCCGCAGATAAGTTTGGTGTATGCTTAAATCCACCAAAAAATAAAATATTATTGGTACCGGCATCTTTATATTCAAGAATATCCGGATCATGGATATTTGAAACGACTTTCACATTTGCAAAAGGAATTTCTTTTAAAATGGCCTGCTTATCTTCTTCGGTAACTGCCCAAATAATATCGGCTTGTTTATAAGCATCAATTTCTGATTGTTTGCTAATCTCAAATCGCTCCTTTGTCATTTCAGGGTCGATACCAATCAATCGTTGGTGCCTTACCCAATGCACATCCACACTGTCAAAAATTAACCGGGCATTTGGATACAAATTTTTGATGCGTTGATTGAGGTACCACATATCGTACCATGCATAAATGATTACATCAAAATGCTCAACTTCTGAAGTAAGTTCGTGGTAGTCGTAAGTATTAATATCAATGTCCCATAAATATGGTGCATCTATAGTTTTCACATTATACTCAGCAAGTTTATCTACAAATTTCGGTTGTTTTTCACCTAAGGTAAAGCAATAAACATCGGCTTCTTCAGCAATTAAGGCCAGCATTCTTGTTGCTCGTTTACCTCCGCTTGATGTGTCATAATCAGGCAAATGAGGAGAGATAAACAGTACTTTTGTGCGTTCATCTTTTCCTCTTTTTCTTCTCTCCTGACTTTGTAATAATAAATGTTCAATATCATTTTTCTGAACATCTTCAAAATTGAACATTTTGTAATGCTCGTCTTCGAAATTCAGTTTAAAATTCAAATTATTGGTAAAATCAGTTAAGCTTTTTTCAAAATGAAAACCTGATTTTAAACTGTGTTTTTCATTCTTAAATGCTTGTTTTACATCTGATCTCTCCAGTTTACTCCCAATGCTTGCAATTTTTTTATCGAGAAAATAGATATCTATATCTTCAATCTCTTTATTACCAAATGCCCAGCCACGTATAACGATTTTGTTATCCCTAATTCCGTATTCTTCGAAGTGAATATTTAAAGCAGTCTGACCTTCAGATACCTTTGATTTTTCTTTATTGATTAGGGTTTTGGGAGGATTATGTGTGTAGTCAAAGGTTCCATGTAAATAAATTCCATCCGAAGTTTTAGCGCTTAGCTTTACTTGTTTGTCTTTGATATCAAGATTAAAAGGTAATTCAATCTTAAAGCCATTAAATCCTTCCCCCATACCTGCGTTTAACAGATCTGATCGAAACAAATTTGCCATTCCGGTTGCAATTAACAGATCGTCGGCATAAATGTGGATCAAATGCTTTTTTTCCGGATTACTTTTATCGTAACACCATCCGGAAACCAGATTGTCAGTAATTTGATCAATTAAACCTATTTCTTGCTTCGGTTCTTTCTGGTTCTTTTTTTCCTGATTAGAAGAGTTATTCTTCCATTGAGAACGTAAATTTTTGAGCATATGCTGAATTAGTTCTTCGTTTTAATTGGTTTAAAATTTCCCGCTTTAAGCTGGCAATTATGATACCATAAGCTGCTATTCGGAAACGTAAAATTTAGACCTGAAATCGAGCGCAAAGATACTCATTTTCATTCGTATTTAACGATTTATGTGTTATTAGCAAATTGCTTCAGCGCATAGATAATCATAAATATATTTTGCTTCCCGCGGTATATTATGCTTTATCGCTGAATGATGTATTAGATCAGGCGCTATAAATGAGGGTTCTTCAACCGTCTGAAGACCTAAGGTATTGATCAGCAATTGACTATGAGCTTTTAATTTTGCTATATCACTGCTAAACTCAATTAAAGGAAATTGATGTTTTTTATGATAAAACATCAACTTTCGATTATATCTGATCCAAAGATCGAAAGCTTGCCGCTCAGAAAAGCCATTTCTGGATTTGAGTGAATCATATACTTTGGCGGGATGTCTGAATATGCCAGTAAGTATTGGCTTATCTATATATCTAAACCAGGAATCAAGCGTAAATAGCAACCGAGGGTCTTTTAGTCCCCAGATTTTGTATTCTTTAAATGAGGAAACAATGAGTTTGCGCACATTATTTTCAAAACTGGTCCATTTGATATTGTATGGTGGAAGGTCCCAACTCCCTCCATTGTTTTTCAATACTAGATCGTGTAATTGTTGTAAAACAGGAAGTTCTTTATTTCCTTTTTGATTGTCTTCACGAACGGAATCCATTGTTCCTAAATAAACACCTGCTTCTTCTAAAGTTCCGGCAAGATAACTTGTTCCGCTTCTATGCATGCCTAATATCAAAAAGCACTTGTTGTCTGAATTCGTTTTATTTTCCAAAATTAAACTGCATTTAACTGATTATAAATGGATTTCGTGAAACCTTTTTAACAAAATTAGTCCAAATTACGCTTTCTTTGCAGTCCTATGCGCTTGCGTGAATTAATAAATATAAAGAATTATAAAACCCTAATAAAGGCAATTGGTAATGAATCACCTGCTCAGATCATTAGTAATGCCAAGCAACTGTTGTTTAAACAGGTGCGAAAAGCAGATTTACAATATTTTAAAGTAGAGAAAAATACCAATCCTGATCTTCAGTTCAGCATTGATTATTTGTTGCTTGTAAATAAGGAAAAGATCTATGTTAAAGGTTGGATGTTTTCTCCATTTAACGGAACAAAACTGCAAATAAGAGTGAATGATGAGCTGCTAACTGAAATAACTGCTGATCAGTTCAGAGCTGATGTTTTTGCGCATCATGCACATATACCTGATGCCCGGCACTCAGGGTTTGGTAAAATTGTTCCATTTAAAAAGTCAGTGAAAAAAATTGAGCTGCGCTTAACAGATAATTCAGGAAAGGAAGTTTTATGTAAAGGAAAGATTCAAGAGATTGGCTCTTTGAATCATCTACTTCTTCCAAGACATGAACAGTATAAAATTTACCAGGATCTGGAAAGAGATTACCTTAAAAACCGTGCAATAGAATCTTTTGATTTCAATCCTTTGATTTCCATAGTTGTTCCGGTTTATAATGTTCAAACTGCTTTTTTAGATGCTTTAGTTGATTCTGTAATTAAACAAAGCTATCAGAATTGGGAATTGATTTTACACGATGATAAAAGTACACGTGAAGAAACTATACAGACATTAAAAAACTGGGAAAAAGAAGATAAAAGAATTATTATTTCTCTGGGTGAAGAGAACCAGAATATTTCAGGAGCAACGAATTCAGCTATTGCACTTTCAAAAGGTGAATATATCGGACTATTAGATCACGATGATGAACTGTCAAGTAATGCATTGGAAGAAGTAGTTCGGGTACTAAACGAAAATCGTGCACTTGAAATAATTTATAGCGATGAAGATAAAATTGCTGTTGACGGAACATATTGTGAGCCTTACTTTAAACCCTCTTATAATAAAGACTTACTAGTCTCAAATAATTTTATTTGTCACTTTCTGGTAATTAAAAAATCTTTAGGTGAGTCGATAGGTTGGTTTAGATTAGGATATGAAGGAGCTCAGGATCACGACTTAGTCTTACGTTTAACGAAAGCAAGTGATAAGATTCAACATATCCCTAAAGTGCTTTACCATTGGAGAAAATCTGAAGGAAGTACAGCTTTATCTCATGATCAGAAAGATTATGCTCAAAAAGCCGGTATGAAAGCCGTTAAAGCCCACTTAAATATTAATAAGCAAAAAGTCAAAGCTAAAAAAGGAAAGTGGCCAGGTGCTTACAGAGCGAAATACCACGTAGATGATAAGGCTTTGATTAGTATAATTATTCCTTTTAAAGACGAGGTTGAGGTTTTAAAAAAGTGTATTCGAAGTATAATTGAAAAAACAGAATACAAGAATTATGAACTTATTCTTGTGAGCAATAATTCTTCTGAAGAACAAACTTTTAAATATTTAAAATCCATTTGTTCAAAATTCGATCATATAAATTATTATGAGGATAATATTCCTTTTAATTATTCAATCCTGAATAATAATGCGGTTAAAAAATCAAAAGCAGATTATGTTTTGCTATTGAATAATGATACCGAAGTGATCAATAAGGGTTGGTTAACGGCAATGGCAGAACATATACAAAGATCTTCTGTTGGTGCTGTAGGTGCCAAACTATTATATCCTGACGGTACCATTCAACATGCCGGAGTAATACTTGGTATTGGAGGTGTGGCAGGCCATGCATTTAAAGGTTTACCGGGAGATTTACATCATTATTATATGGATGGAGTAGTGCGAAATGTATCCGCATGCACTGCTGCTTGTCTTATGGTGAAGAAAGAAGTTTACTTGAAAGTAAACGGTTTAAACGAAAAGGACCTTACGGTTGCTTTTAATGATATCGATTTATGTTTGAAAATTGGTAAGGAAGGATATTCAATAGTATATACTCCATATAGTGAATTATTTCATTTTGAATCGAAATCAAGAGGCTATGAAGATACTCCTGAAAAAATTAAACGATTTGAAAAAGAAGTAGATTATATGCGAAGAAATTGGGCACACATTTTGGATAATGATCCTTTTTATAATATTAATCTTAGCCTTAACAGGGAAGATTACGCATTAAATTTAGAAAAGCCATTTGATACAATAGTTGATGAAAGTTAACGGAATAGTAGGGGATATAAGACAACGGTTTGTAACCGGATGGGCATTTGATGAAGAAATCGATAAACCCATTCAACTTGATTTATATTTAAATAATAAATTAATTCAAAGTACTGAGGCATCTATTAATCGTCCTGATTTAGTAAAGCTGGGAATTCATGATAAAGGAAATTGTGGATTTCAATTTAAATTGGATAATCGTACAATCCGGGATGCCAAAAAAGTAAAAGTAAAATACCTGGAAAAAGAGATTCCATTTTCCAGGGTATTAAAGGCAAAAGTTAGCAGATCGATAATTCTTAAAAAGCAAAAAGAAGTTCAGGAAAAGAAATTCTTTTTTATTCATATTCCTAAAACCGCAGGTACCTCATTTAAGCGTATGCTTGAATCAGTATTTCAGGAAAATAAAATAATTCCTTCAAAGTCCGACGTAATTAAATTCAATGGATTGTACCCTCAGTTAAAACAGTTAACTGATTTTGAAGCAAACCGATTTACAAATGCTGATATCTTAATTGGGCATTATCCAATGATCGCAGGTAGATTATTAGGTGAAAATATTGAGTACTTAACATTTTTAAGGAACCCGGTTGATCGTGCCGTTTCAAATATTTTCCACATGAAAAGGAATGACCCCCGATATACTGATTATACTCCTGAACAAATTTATAATACCGGTCATTGGAGCTATCAAAATCTGCAAGTAAGATATTTGTGCGATCGTACTGATGGAATCTCAATGCGATTTACTGCTTCTCATAAGCTTGCTAAACCTGCTGTAAAACTGGCAATAGAAAATTTAAATAATATCCAGTTTGTAGGAATAACAGAACATTTTAATGCATCCATCCAATTACTTGAAAAATTATATGGATGGAAACTTGGTAAGTCGTTACAATTAAACACCTCAGGTAAAAAATACCAAGTTTCTAATGCTTTACTTGAAAAAATAAAAAGGGATAATGCTTTAGAATTTGAATTATATGAAGCTGCAGTTATCTATTTTAAAAAATTATTGAAACAAAACAATATAGAATTATGAAAGGAATCATTTTAGCCGGCGGATTGGGAACCAGATTGTTTCCGTTGACACTCGCTGTTAGTAAACAGTTAATGCCTGTTTATGATAAACCAATGATCTACTATCCACTTTCAACTTTGATGAAAGCGGGAATACGTGATGTATGTATTATTTCTACACCGGAACATTTACCATTATTCGAATCAGTTTTAGGTTCGGGCGAAGAGATTGGATGTAATTTTAGCTATGTGCCTCAATATGAACCAAACGGTTTAGCCCAGGCCTTTGTGTTAGGATCTGATTTTATCGGAAATGATGCTGCTGCTTTAATTCTTGGCGACAATATTTTTTATGGTAATGGATTAGAAGAAATGATGGAAAGTTGTAAGAATCCGACAGGTGGGATAGTTTTTGCATACCCGGTTCATGATCCTGAACGTTATGGTGTTGTAGAGTTTGATGACAACTTAAAAGCTATCAGTATTGAAGAGAAACCGGCTCAGCCTAAATCGAATTATGCTGTTCCTGGTTTATATTTTTATGATAACTCTGTAGTTGATGTTGCTAAAAATTTAAAACCAAGTGCCAGAGGTGAATATGAAATCACAGATGTCAATAGATATTATCTTGAAAATAATAAACTTCAGGTACGTGTAATGAGTCGAGGTTACGCATGGTTAGATACAGGTACGCATGAGTCTTTATTGCAGGCGGGTGAGTTTGTTCGTGTAATTGAAGCACGACAAGGACTGAAAATCGGATGTATCGAAGAAGTTGCTTGGCAAATGGGATTTATTGACGACGAAGGCTTAGAGAAATTAGGTCATAAATTTATAAAGAGTGGCTACGGTCAGTATTTATTAAATTTACTAGGATAATAAAACTAGGAAAGGGGGTTTATAAAAGCTGCTTGAATTTTTCAGGCAGCTTTTATTTTTTTATACCTGTGAGTAATGTGCCACTTGCTAATTCAAAGTTTGCTTCTTCACTTAAATTCTTAACAAAATCCTTATTTAGCATCTCTATCGGAGAACCAATCAGGTCTGCTACTTTCATATTTAAAAATGCTTCTCTGTTTTCCGGTGGTAGTCCGTTTACATATGAATTCATAAACCAGCTCAATGTAAAAGCAGGCTTTAAAGAATCAATAACTTTTAGCTCAATATCTTTTAAAGCATGTTTATAAAGGTTTTCATGTCCTTGCCATGTCATATTATAATAATGATGAGGGTAACCATGATAAGGTTGAAGAAAAGGAATAGCTGAAAACAATTTACCACCGGGTTTTAATACACGGATGATTTCTTTAGAACACTGAAATGGATCTTTAACATGTTCAAGTACAGCAACAGAAACTATTGCATCAAAGGTATTTTCTTTAAAGGGTAATTGCTCTCCGACACCTAAAACATCAGTAGACCAATAATTTGCAATTTCATAGTTAACAATATTAGAGTAATATTCATTTCTTAGTCCTGCACCACAGTCTAGAATAATGCCATCTTTGTATTCTTCAACTATTTCTAAAAATAATGGATCATATGCATTTGAACTGATATTTGCAGTTTCCACTATGTGAAACTTTTTCTTCAGTTCATCAGAAAGGAAACTCAGTTTATTTGCTTCAATTTCTTCAAAAGGCATTTTGAAGTTAAGCTTATCCTGTAGTAAGTTTATTTTTTTTGTTCTTGCCGTAAGAACTTCCTGGTACTTAGAAATATTGAATTGATGTCTTTGTTCTTTTTCTCCAAATTCGGCAAAATGTTTTTGCAAATCAAATTCAGGCTGTAGTTCACATACCTTTCTCAGGTCAGTATTAAAAAGTCTATATCCCTCAGCATCAAAGTTTTCAAGAGTGCTAAGCTCCGTTACACCACTTATTGTATACATCTATTATTTTACAGCGTTCAAAATTGAAAATAATACAAATATTTTGACTTAGTAAATTCTTGATTTTCTGGATATAAAAAAAGGAAGCATTTGCTTCCTTTTTTTGTTATTTTTTAGTTGTATTTGCCTTCGCGGCTTTCTTCTTTTTCTTGTTTTTCTGAGCTAGTTTCTTGTCAAACGCAACCTTTTTTTGATATAAGGTATTGCCAAGTATTCGCTTCATTTTTGAGTCACGTGCATTGGCTAATGCAGTTATTTTTTTCGGATCTTTTTTACCGTTAGAAGTTTTAGGTAGCTTCTTAACAGCATTTGTGTATTCAGTTTTTGCTTTTTGAAGCTCTTTTATTTTGGCATCATTAATTTTGAGCTCTTTTTTCAATTGCTCCCAGTAACTAGGTTTTTTAGCATTTTTCTTAGCCCCGTTTTTCTTAGCGGCTTTCTTTTTATTGGTTTGAGCTTTTTTTGCTGGAGTTTTCTTCTTAGCAGTAGTTGTGGTTTCCGGCTGGCAAGCTACCAATAAGGAAACAATGATAATCAGGCTAAATAATCTCATTTTCAAAATTTTGTGCAAATATATTATTTAATTACGAAGGAATCTTCAATATTACAGACCAATTTATCCATAATCGTTTCAAAATTGAGCAAAGCTTTAACAATACCGATCATTATTCTTAACTGGAATGGTATTGAAGATACTATAAAGTCGGTAGATTCTGTGCTAAGTCAGACTTATCAGTCATATCATTTATTTCTTGCAGATAATGCCTCAGATAACAAGGAAGGTGAGCAATTAAGAGAGCGATACAAAGAAGTTGAAAATTTAACTTTCATACAGTTTGATGATAATCTCGGTTTTACTGGAGCACATATAAATATATATGAGAATTTTATAAAGGATAAAGGATTCATTTGGATGGCATTATTGAATAATGATGCTTTTGCAGAGAATGAATGGTTATCTGCTCTCTTAAAGGCGGGTAATACCAATAATGCCGGAATGGTGAGTTGTAAGATGATTCAATTTTATGAACAAGATAAAATTGATAATGTCGGGCATTTTGTTTTAAATACGGCTGAAACGATCCCTGCAGGACATGGTGAATCG
>JAHDHT010000049.1:16812-20816 GCA_020631175.1 Chitinophagales bacterium | reverse complement strand
GATTATTTGGGTACCAATAAAAAAGTATAGAAATACAAACAGAAAAAAGAACAGCAGGAAAAATAGCAGTCTTTTTAATGAAGGTCTATTTTTCGCCATGACCGTAAAGCACTTCTTTAATCTCGGTCAATTCTTCCCGATTAAGAGGATGCTTTGGCTTTTTGATTAACTCCATTAAATACACCAGTTCTTCACCGGGCTTCTCCGTTTCTTCCAAAAACTGAATATTATAATGGTTGTTTTTTTCAATAAACTGATACGATAAGCGGATCAACCTTGTCACTAAAGGATCAGGTGCCTGCTCTATATAATGTGGACGAAGTCTTTTTAATAAAACAATGGTTTCTTCAGTAATACCATCGCTTTGGGTTTTATTAATGATTTCCTCGATTAATTGCATTGTAATTTTTTTGCAAAGATAAGGCTTTTGCCTTGTTTGAGTCGATTCAGCGCTTTATTTCGATGAAATTTCTTCGAAAAATTCTGCTACCCGGTCATCTGCCCATATTTTACCTGCACTGTAAAAGCCCAGATGTCCACCATATTCTGGCGTTTCCAAATAGATATAAGGATGTTTTTCAGCTATTTTATATGGATAGCTTGTTCTGGTTAGTAATGGGTCATCTTTTGCATTTAATATCAACGTTGGAATATTAATCTTTTCAAGATGAGGTAAAACGCTTGCCCATTTCCAGTATGTTCTTGCACTTTTGAACTTAAAAACTTTAACAGTATAAAGGTTATCAATGTCTCTTATGTTTGCCGCTTTGAGTAATTGCAAAACATCTACTCCGGCTTCTTTCAAAAGCTTTTTTCGCCGCCGCGCTTTACGCTTTATTTTACCCATAAAATATGCCGCGTAGATTTTGTTTTTTGGTGCCAGTAAATTAATTCCACCGGTAATAAAATCCAACGTACAACTCATGGCTATTGCCGCTTTTACTTTTGGATTTATTTTTTCAGAGCGGGATAAATAATTTAACAATATGGAGCCGCCAAGACTATAACCAATTATAAAAAGGCGATCATAATTATAATGCCGGTCTGCATAGTTTACAAAATATTCAACATCATCATAAAAAGCGGCATGATAAGTTGCCGCTTTAAAATTATCTTTTCCACCACAACCTCGATTATTAATTGCCGCAATATCATAGCCTTTTTTAAACATCTTACGGCTTATACCATTAACATATTTTGAATTACTGCTACCCTCTACACCATGAAGTATGATAATTAAATTTTTATTGTTGTTTTCTAACCAGTCAACTTCAAAAAAATCATGGTCTTTTGTGGTGATCTGTTCTCTGCGAAACGGTAAGGGTATACGCCGTCGAAACATTGCCGGGAACAAAGTGGCAAGATGCTGATGTTTAAAGATTCCGGATGCCTTATATTTTGATTCAATGAGTGGCATCCTGCAAAATTAATAATTAATGCAGAAAAAGAATTTTTCCTTCGTAATTTTTAGTTCCGTCAAATGAAGTGCTAAAAACAACATAGTAGCCGCTTTGTACTCTTCTACCGGTATAATCTTTTCCGTCCCATACCATCTGACCACCTAAGGCTCTTCCATCCAAAACCAAATTACCGCTTATATCGGTGATTTTTACAAATGCCTCATCAAGCAATCCGCTTATGGTAATTAATCCATCATATTCAGGTTGAACAGGATTTGGAAATATTTTTACATCGTCAAAATTATCCGCTCCTTCTGTTGCGGTACTTCTATAAGAAATAATTCCTGATGCTGTTCCAAAAAAGACTTCTCCTGTTTTACGGTTAATCTCAATATCTTTTATGTCATTATTGAGCAGCGGACTGTTTTCTTCCGTGAAATTATAAATTACTTCTTCACCGTCATCACTTAAAAGCCAGACTCCATTTTCTGTTCCGATCCATTTCCGGTCGGCATCATCAACTACTATCGAAGTAATTAAATCCGATTCTAATAAAGGGGCAATAAATCCACCGATATTTATTTTAGGTTGAAAAGCATCGCAATTACGCTCGGTAAATAAATCGAAAGGACAGAAAAATATGGCTACTCCTTCATTTGTACCTATCCAGATTTCCCCGTCTTTATCTTCAGCCATTGCAAAAACTTCATTGGAAGGAAGCCCACCATTACCGGCTGTTTGCGTAAGAAAGCGATATTGATCGTCGGCCGTACTATTTAAATCATCACCATAATCATACACCAAAATCCCTGTTTTATGTACAACAAACCAAATTTGATTATATGAAGTAGCCAACACTTTAGTAAATGTATTGGTCGATAAATTTATATCCGGTTTAAAACCTAACCAGTCTCCTTCATTGGTTAAAACCTTAATTGGAAATGGTGCATTAAAATTCGAAATCCATAAATTATTATCAGCATCATAATCTAAACCTGTGATTCGATATTGGCCTGAAGAATTTGTTTCAATAGAAGAATTACCTGAGTCGTAACGCTCAACAAATCCGTTTTGATAAGAGAAAAATCCAAAACCATGTGAACCTAAAAATGCTTTACCGGATTGCGGGTTTACAGCAACAGAAATTACATCAAAAACATCACTTATTTGTGGCAATGAATATTTGCTTTCATTTTTCCAATTAATATTATCAAAGAAATAAAAACCTTTGTCATTATAGGTTAATTCACTTGTGTAATTTGTTGTTGCGGATCCGGCAGCAACCCATACTCTATCCGTTCCATCAATAGTCATATCAAAAACGTCAGTTGCTTGCGGGCCATTCGGACTAAAAGGAAAAGGATTATTGTTTTCAATTTTTATTAAACCATTCCATTGATCGGCCACCCACAAAATATCGTTCGTAAATATTACATCCTGTGGTCTTCTCATTGCATCAAATTCTAAAGTAGTTTCCTCATTATTTTTAAACCACTTTACACGGCCCTTAGTCATGCCGTTAGCGTCAAGCCATTCGCAAACGGCCATTTGATTTTCATCGACTCTTAAACTTTTAATTTTCCAATCCTGCTCACTTACATAAAATAAAGTCCAATTTAATCCGTCCTGACTTTCATAAATCATATTTTCAAAAGCGGCATAAACTTTATTTTCTGCATTCAGAAATTCTACATCGACAGCTTCTGTTGGAGGCAGGTTTACATCAACGCCTAATAAATTCCAGTTGGCAAAATTAAATAAGGATGGATTATTTGAATTGGCAGTATAAATTCCATTTTCAGTAGCCGCAAAAAACAAATTAAAAGCTTTTGTAAATCCATTTACGTAAACAGGATCATCATCACTTAAAGTGAAGGTTTCATTTACAATTCGATTTTCAAAATCTACTGCACTTATTCCGAATGACGCACTTACGTATGCTGTATTTCCATCAAAGAAAATATCATTGATTCTTTTTTCACCAAGGAAGGAAGAATTTTTAATGGAAGGAAAATTCGTTATTGAGCCACCTTCAACGATATCAATATTGGCATTTGAATAGGCGATAATCAGGCGATCGTTTGATTCATCAAAACGAACAACATTTATAAATTGCTCTGACAATCCATCCACCCGATTATATCTTGTAAACGAATTTTCGGAAGGAAGAAATTCAAACATTCCTGCGCTGGATCCACAAATTATTTCTCCATCCCTTATATCAACACTATTTACATTTTGATAAGGTAAATGAGCCCTCCATGTACCAACCGGTATATCCTGTCCGTTAGTAAAAAGGGGACTTAAAAAGCTTAGGCAGGCAATCGTATATGCTAAAATTCTAGTCAATCGCATTTGAAACGTGAAGGTAAATTTATTTATTTCTGAATAATGTGATTATTTCAGCATTTATCGGGTTTAATCCTTCCATTTTGCCAGGATTCGACTTTTTGTGGCAATTGCCTGTTTCTCGGTGTCAATTAGTACCTTTGCATGCAATTTTTTTATTATGTGGGCAGCTTTCGCACGGTTTATACTTCAAAATCGCCTGCCGTTGATTCTCATCATCGGGCTGATCACTATATTATTAGGTATACAGATTTT
>JAHDHT010000049.1:13047-16712 GCA_020631175.1 Chitinophagales bacterium | reverse complement strand
AGTCACCAAACTGGCAGATGCTTTTGCAGTAGCCGAAGATGTTGAATTGCACTATAGTGGTTTACCAGTTTTAAGATCATTAAGAGTAACCACGATTGCAGATGAAATGAAGTTGTTTATGTTGCTTGCTATATGCGTAATGGCAACGATATTGCTGATTTTGTTTAGATCTATTTCCGGCGTTGTCTTACCATTAATCATTGTAACTATAGGGGTAATCTGGACCTTAGGCAGCATTGTATTGTTTGGACTGAAGTTGAGTTTGTTAACCGGATTAGTCCCTACACTCGTAATCATAATAGGAATCCCAAATTGCATTTATCTTCTTAACAAGTATCACTTAGAGTATCTCAAAAGCGAAAACAAAGGGCGATCGCTGTTCAAATCGATTGAGCGTATTGGCAATGTTACCTTTTTTGCCAACCTGACTACTGCAATTGGCTTTGGTGTTTTTGCCATTACAAAATCAGAGATGTTAAGAGAGTTTGGAATAATTGCCGGTTTAAATGTTTTAGCCGTATTCTTCATTTCGATAATCGTGCTTCCTTCCATCTTAAGTTATTTACCTCCGCCTAAAAGAGGTGCGACTAATCACCTTGAAAACAAGCTGTTTAATAAGATAATCGGGCTGTTTAAAAAGGCAGTATTGAGCAGACCAACACTCATTTTTATAGCGACTGGACTTATATTATTAAGTACTGCTTTCGGAATCATTAATTTGAAATCACAAGGCTATATTTTCGATGATATCCCAAAGCACTCTAAAGAGTATATCGATCTCAAGTTTTTTGAAGATAACTTTACCGGTGTTGTACCACTGGATATAGTTGTAGATACCCGTAAAAAAGGTGGAGCGACAAGTCTGAAAACTTTGAATGATCTGGATAAAGCGCAAAAGATAATTGCCGGATATGAATATTTTTCAGAGCCGATTTCTGTGGTGAACGGATTAAAAATGGCTACTCAGGCCTATTATAGCGGCAAAGCAAGTCGATATGGTGTACCGAATAGTATGGAAAAGAATTTCATCTTGTCTTATTTGGGGAAAATGGAACGTGGTGAAGGCTCTAATTTATTGACCGCTTTTACTGATGATAAAAGACAGTTGGCTAGAATCAGTTTCCAAATGAAAGACATTGGTTCGAATGAATTTCCAAAACAGCTGGCTTTACTTAAAACAGATTTAGAAGAAGTTCTTCCTGAAAATCGATATGATGTGCAATTTACTGGTACAGGTCTTTTATCCCTAACCGGTTATAATTATCTGGTAAACGGCTTAGTTAACTCGGTTCTCTTTGCTTTTATATTGATAGCGATAATCATGTCTTTCCTTTTCAAATCCATCCGGATGTTAATGCTGGCTTTGATTCCAAACTTTATTCCTCTGCTAATTACGGCTGCCATCATGGGCATGTCGGGTGTATATTTAAAGCCTTCAACAGTAATTATATTCAGTGTGGCTTTTGGTATATCGGTCGATTTTACGATTCATTTTCTGGCTAAATTCAGATTAGAATTAGACCGGCACGACTGGGACGTTAAGAAAACGGTATTCCTTGCTATGGACGAAACCGGATACAGTATGATTTATACTGCCATAATTTTGCTTTGTGGTTTTAGTGTTTTCCTTATTTCCACTTTCGAGGGCACCATCTATTTAGGGCTTTTAACTTGTACAACATTGATCGTTTCTTTGTTTACTAATTTGCTTGTTTTACCAAGCTTATTGCTTAAAATCAAACCTTCAAGAGAAATTCAAAAAAGACGTGCTTTAGTTAAGGCGATGGAAGAAGCCGATGAAGCAGCAAGCTCTTCTCTTCAGGGACAGTAGGAGTATAAATTTTCCCCTATCTTTGCGATCATTTTTGAAAAAATATGACGCAGAAAAATCTTTATCAAAGCTTTAAGAAATTGAACCTTCCTGAGATCGACAAAGAGATCTTAAAATTTTGGGAGGATGAACAGATATTTGAAAAAAGCATCAGCAGCAGAGAAGGCAATGAAACCTTTGTTTTTTATGAAGGTCCGCCTTCAGCAAATGCGAAACCCGGTATTCACCATGTGATGGCGAGAGCTATTAAGGATATCTTTTGCCGTTACCAGACGCTGAAAGGCAAAATGGTGCATCGTAAGGGTGGATGGGATACGCATGGCTTACCGATTGAATTGGAAGTTGAAAAGGAAAGAGGAATTACCAAAAAAGATATCGGTACCAAAATTACTGTTGAAGAATACAACAAAGCATGTCGTGAACGGGTAATGAAGTTCAAAGACATCTGGGATGATCTTACGGTGAAGATGGGTTTCTGGTTAGATCTGGATAACCCTTACGTCACCTATGAAAATGAATACATAGAAAGTCTTTGGTGCCTTTTAAAGAAGCTTTACGATAAAGGTTTATTATATAAAGGATATACGATTCAGCCATTCTCTCCTGCGGCAGGTACCGGATTAAGTTCGCATGAACTAAATCAACCAGGCGCATATCGTGATGTGAAAGACACTTCGGCAACAGTGCAATTTAAATCTATCGATTCACCGGTAAGTTCTGATTGGGGGGATGGAGAAGTCTTCTTTTTAGCATGGACAACCACTCCATGGACACTTCCATCCAACACAGCTTTAGCAGTTGGTCCAAAAATAAATTACAATATTGTTCAAACTTACAACCCTTACACATACGCTAAGGTTACCGTTATTATCGCTGAAGATTTAATGCATAAATATTTTAAGCCTGAAAATGCAGAGCTTGATTTAAATGCTTATGAGGAAGGAAGTAAACAAATTCCCTACAAAGTAAACGGTCAGATTAAGGGCTCTGAATTAGCAGGGACCCGATACGAACAATTATTACCTTATGCTCAACCTGAAGAAGGAGATGCATTTAAAGTAATAACCGGTGATTTTGTTACCACTGAAGACGGTACAGGTATAGTGCACATTGCCCCTAGTTTTGGTGCTGATGATAAAAAAGTTGCAGAAGAAAATGGAATTGGCGCATTAACACTTGTAGATAAAGAAGGAAAATTTACCGATGAAGCAGGTGAGTTTGCCGGTCGTTTTGTGAAAGATTATAAAAACGATCCGGATTATGTTTCTGTTGATATTGATATCAGCGTGAAATTGAAAAAAGAAAATCGCGCTTTTAAAGTCGAAAAATACGAACACAGTTATCCGCATTGCTGGCGTACAGATAAGCCAATCATTTATTATCCTTTAGATAGCTGGTTTATAAAAGTTACCGACTATAAAGAACAAATGATTAAGCATAACAATACCATTAACTGGAAGCCGGCCTCTACCGGCACCGGTCGTTTTGGTAATTGGCTTGAAAATGTAAATGACTGGAATCTTTCGCGATCACGTTTCTGGGGAACTCCATTGCCAATTTGGAGAACAGAAGATGGTGAAGAAGAAAAATGTATTGGCTCGATTGAAGAATTACAAAATGAAGTAAAGAAAGCGGTAGAAGCCGGATTTATGGATGCTCCGCTTGCTGATGATTTTGATTTACATAAGCCTTATGTCGACAAAGTGTTTTTAGTAAGCGACAGCGGTAAAAAAATGGTTCGCGAAAGCGATTTGATCGATGTTTGGTTTGATTCAGGAGCAATGCCGTATGCACAATGGCATTATCCTTTTGAAAATCACGAAATTTTCGAAAA
>JAHDHT010000049.1:0-12947 GCA_020631175.1 Chitinophagales bacterium | reverse complement strand
AAAGATAAAATTTCTGCTTATCAGACTTTATTTGAGTGCATGGAATTAATTGCACAAATGATGTCACCGGTAGCTCCGTTTTTCTCCGACTTTTTATTCAAACAGTTGAATGACGTTAGCAGCAGAAATGAAAACAGCTCGGTACATTTAACTTTATTACCGAAAGCAGATGAAAATGTAATTGACAAGGATCTGGAAGAACGTATGGAGCTGGCGCAGAATATCTCATCTATGGTATTATCCATCCGTAAGCAAGTAAAAATTAAGGTTCGTCAGCCATTAAATAAGGTGATGATTCCGATTCTGGATGAACGCTTACAAGGTCAGATTGAAAAAGTAGAACCGTTGATTCTTTCAGAAATCAATGTGAAAGAGCTCAAATATGTAAAAGATGCTTCGGGTGTTATCGTAAAAAAGGCAAAGCCGAATTTCAAACTATTAGGTAAAAAATTAGGTCCTAAGATGAAAGAAGTGGGTGCATTGATTCAGCAGATGGATCAGGATGCCATCCAAAAACTGGAGCAAGAAGGGCAAATTTTGTTTGATTTGGGTGGAGAAAGCATCGAAATCACGACAGAAGAAGTCTTAATAATGAGTGAAGACATTCCGGGATGGGAGGTGAACTCTAATAATGGGATTACGGTAGCCCTAGATACTGCTATTGACGATAAACTGAAGGCAGAAGGTGATGCAAGAGAGATTGTTAATCGCATTCAGCGCTTGCGTAAAGACCAGGATTTTAATCTGACAGATAAGATCAAAATTAGGGCTGAACGCAATAATGACCTTGATTTTGCTATTAATGAATTTAAGGAATATATCTGCTCGGAAACTTTAACTCAACATTTCGAATTAGTAGATACATTAGACAGTACTAATACGGTGGAATTAGATATTAACGACACTGTATTAAAGCTGGATGTAAGTTTAAATCAGTAATTATGGCCGAGAAAAAAGAAAAAACGCACTATAATGAAGCAGAACTTCAGGAGTTCAAAGCTTTGATTGAGTCGAAAATGGCCGACGCTAAAAAAGAATTAGATTATCTGCATGAGCAGATTAAAGGATATTCAAGTACGGAATCAGATACTAAGTTTTTATCTTTAGACGATGGTGCTGCAACCCTTGAGAAAGAATATTTGAATCAAATGGCCGGTCGACAGGCGCAGTATATGAAGCATCTTGAAAATGCTTTAATTCGCATTCAGAACAAGACTTATGGTATGTGCAGAGTAACAGGTAAATTAATTTCAAAAGAACGATTAATGGCGGTACCGCATGCGACATTAAGTATCGAAGCAAAAAAAGCACAAAAGAAATAAATCGGCATTGAGAGGTAGAGGCGTATTTTTAGTTGTATTGGTTGTGTTGGCTTTAGATCAGATTTTAAAAATCTGGGTAAAAACACACATGTCATTGGGAGATCAGATTCCTATTTTTGGCGATTGGTTTATTTTACATTTTACCGAAAATAAAGGAATGGCTTTCGGTCTGGAGTTTGGTGGCGATTTAGGAAAAATATTTCTGACTTGCTTTCGAATTTTCGCTGTAGCCGGAATCATTTATTTCATTCGTGATTTTATCAAACAAAAAGTACACTGGGGCTTTATCTTCGCTATGAGTTTAATTCTCGCCGGTGCAATTGGAAATATAATTGACTCTATTTTTTATGGATGGATGTTTGACCATTCAAGAAATCAACTGGCAACTTTTTTTCCGGAAGGAGGAGGTTATGCTAAATTAATGCATGGCCATGTTGTTGATATGTTATACTTCCCCTTATGGCGTGGTTATTTACCGGAATGGATTCCGGTTTGGGGTGGAAAATACAGCGAGTTTTTCCGACCTATTTTTAACATAGCCGATTCAGCTATTACTATTGGTGTTTTTATTATCTTAATTTTCCATCGCTTATTTTTTAAAACAGAAAATTCTGTTGAAGCATAATTTTTAATTTACATTTTTTACTGCCTTGCAAAGTTTTGAAATAAACAATACAAAAAAGGTTTTTGAAAAAGCCGTGTTGGTTGGTTTGATCTATCAGGATCAAACGGAAGAACAATTAAATGAATTTCTTGATGAATTAGAGTTCCTTACCAACACAGCCGGTGCAAATGTTTTAAAACGCTTCACTCAAAAATTACCTCATCCGGATAAACGAACATTTATCGGGAAAGGTAAGCTTGAAGAGCTAAAGGAATATTGCGAATTAAATGAAGCAGATCTCGTCATCTTTGATGATGAAATTTCACCGAGTCAGCAAGCCAATATTGAAAAGGAATTAAAAATTAAAGTGCTTGACAGAAGTAATTTAATTCTCGATATTTTCGCAAGAAGAGCGCAAACTGCTCAGGCAAAAACGCAGGTTGAATTAGCGCAATTGCAATACATCCTTCCGAGACTGAGAGGAATGTGGACGCACCTTGAACGACAAAAAGGGGGTATTGGATTAAGAGGTCCGGGTGAGAAAGAAATTGAAACAGATCGTCGGATTATTCAGAAAAAAATAAAGCAGTACAAAGATAAACTACAGCAAATTGACAAGCAGAATGTAACCCGTAGAAAAAATCGCGGGGAATTAATTCGGGTAGCTTTGGTTGGATATACCAATGTTGGGAAATCCACCATCATGAATACATTAAGTAAATCTGAAGTGCTTGCAGAAGATAAATTATTTGCAACCCTTGACACCACCGTTCGCAAAGTGGTTTATGAAAACACTCCGTTTCTTTTATCGGATACTGTAGGTTTTATCAGAAAACTTCCGACACATTTAATTGAAAGTTTTAAATCGACTTTAGATGAAACAAGAGAAAGCGATTTATTGCTTCATGTAGTTGATATTGCCCATCCACAATTTGAAGATCAGATTAATTCAGTTAATCAGACTTTAACTGATATTGGTGCCGGTGAAAAACCAACTATTATTATTTTTAATAAAATGGATCGTTACCGGAAATTAAATTATGATCCTTTTTTAATGGAGGATGAAAAAGAAGAAATTGAAAAAGCTCTAATTGACGGATGGAATAAAAGACTGGATGGAAAAGTGCTTTTTATTTCGGCTTTGAAGAAAGAGAATCTGGCTGAATTGAGAACAAGAATTCTGGAAGAGGTTCGGGCTTTATATAAAATCCGTTATCCGTATAAAACAAATTTCTTTTATTGATTTAAACAGTCGAATAAAGTTAAAACATAAAAAAAGGGGCGAAAAATTCGCCCCTTTGATATTTTAGAACCAGCCTTTTTTGTTGGCTTGATAGGTTTGATAAAATTCATCATCGGATTTTGTGAGATAAATGATTCCTTCAATTAAAGGAACAAATGCTCCGATTCCGCAGGTAACAAATGTTAGTGCAATTTGAATAATACCTTCAGTCGTGTAGCCTAATACAAATTTATGTACTCCAAAACCTCCGACAACAATTGCCAGTACTCCGGTTAATACTTTTTTGTTTTCGGCATGAATAATTTCGGTGGCTTTTTCAACGGCATCATTAACGCCTTCTTCAATATCTTCTAATACTTCTTTACCTTTTTCCTGTAATTCATCAGCAGCATCACCTGCTTTCTCAGCTGCGTTTTCTGCCGCGTCTTCTAAGGGATTTTGTTCGTCTGTCATTTTTATAAATTTTGGTTTGTATAAAGTTAATAAATTTCATTTAAGTAGCACGGTACTTTTTTCAAGTGCAAGTTCAAGTGTCAAACTCAAACTCAAATTAATTCGGTCTGCTTTCACCGCTAAGACGCTAAGGCGCAAAGGCTGTTGTTCGGACTACTTTTTTACCACAGAGGGCGAGAGTAGCTTGGAGAAATATCGAATGTGGAATTACGAATGACGAATTGGCTATCGCAGAGTGTGCAGATTTTTAACTTAAGAGTGGTAGCGCAGAAAAACACTTATACCTTGCACCTTGCACCTTGCTACTTTTACTTTACCCTTTACTTCATCTTTATCATCTCGCTCTTGTACGACTCGTTTTTAAATTCAATCACAGATGTGTAGGAGCTGTCGCTCAACTCGATCATTTGTATGCGCATCATGTCGTTATAGTTCAGGCGGAAGGTGTCTGAATCGTTTGTGCTGTGTTTGAAAATCAGATTATAGGCGCAATCGTATAGCCAGTGTACTTCGAAATGATAGGAAGTATTGTTGCTTAGATCGTATTCGACCTGACTGTTTTCATAGCGTTCGATGCGATAATTATGCTCGGGGTTTTCGAAAACACCAAACTTAAAGGGTCGACAATCATCGGGATGAAGCGTGTCTGTCTTTTTATTGTTGCAGGCAGCGAAAATTAACAGTAAAAAGCAGATACATGACATGCGCATTCGTATTAACATTTGGTAAGATATTATTTACATCAACTTTACACAGTTTTGGGATAAATGTTTAAACTTTATAAGGCACAACATATCACCTTTTTACCATGAATACAATTAACCCGCAACTATTAGGATTGTACATGTCTTTTCTTGAAGAAAAAAAATCGGTTGGCGAAGCTAAAGCAAGAGCGCTTTATCAGCTGGAAAATCCTGAAGTATTTAAGCTTGCTATCAAAAACTACCATCGATATCTGGCTGTTCTAAACAGCAGTCCTGGCAAAGAGGTAGACAATTAGCTCTATTGATCAGGGCTTTCGTATGTGGAAAAAATTCACTACATTTGCAAAAAATTTATATGAGGGGACGAAGAGTCCCCTCTTTTTGTATAGCTGTATTAAATGACATCTGAATCAATAAAAGAGCGTTTGACCGAATTAGTAAATGCCTATTTTGAGGGTACGGAATTTTTCCTTGTGGATATTTCACTTTCGGTCGGGGATAAGATTCAGATTTATGCGGATCATAAAGAGCGCAATATTCAGATTGATGATTGTGTTTCGCTATCACGCCATTTAGAAAGCTATATTGAAGAAGAAGGACTTGCCGGTGAGAAGTATAATCTTGAGGTTTCTTCTCCGGGAATGGGAAATCCACTCAAAGTGAAAGCACAGTATGTGAAGAGCATTGGAAGGATGATGCAGATCTGGACGAATGATAACCGTCATTTCAAGGGTATTTTAAAGGCGGTTAATGCGGATGGAATTGAGGTGGATGTTGTTGTTGGAAAGCATAAGAAGCAGTTGAAATATGAAGCGGCGAGTCTTAAATTTGAAGAAATACTAAAAATTAAAAAAGAAATAACCTTTAAATAGAAACGTATGAATGCAGCTGAATTAGTTGATTCCTTTTCGGAGTTTAAAGAATTTAAGAACATAGACAGACCAACGATGATGCGTGTACTGGAAGATGTATTCCGTACGCTGATTCGTAAAAAGTATGGTTCAGATGATAATTTCGATGTAATTGTAAATACCGATAAGGGTGACCTTGAGATCTGGCGTATTCGTGAGATCGTGCATAATGGCGAGGTTGAAGACCCATTAAGTGAAATTTCTTTTGATGATTCACAAAAAGTGGATGCCGATTATGAGATCGGGGAAGAATTATACGAGAAAGTTGAATTGATGCATTTCGGCCGTCGGGCAGTTCTGGCAGCAAGACAAACCTTAATTTCAAGAATTTTAGAATTAGAGAAAGACGAGGTTTATAAGAAATATAAAGACAGAGTTGGTGAAATTATCACCGCTGAAGTTTATCAGATATGGAAGAAAGAATTGTTGTGTTTGGATGATGACGGCAATGAATTAATCCTTCCGAAAATGGAGATGATCGGTGCCGATTTCTTCAAGAAAGGTGAGCAGGTAAGAGCGATTGTAAAGCGGGTGGATTTGAAAAATAACAATCCGGTTATTATTCTATCCCGTACCGATAAATTGTTCCTTGCTAAACTGTTGGAGTTAGAGGTTCCTGAAATCTTTGATGGATTGATTAACATCAAACGTATTGAAAGAGAGCCGGGTGAAAGAGCAAAAGTAGCGGTTGAATCATATGATGATCGTATTGATCCGGTTGGTGCCTGTGTAGGTATGAAGGGCTCAAGAATACATGGTATAGTGCGTGAATTGAAGAATGAAAACATCGACATTATCAATTTCACAAACAATGATCAGCTCTTTATTTCGCGGGCCTTATCTCCTGCTAAGATATTATCTATGGATTTAGACCTAGAAAGTAAAAGAGCATCCGTATATTTAAAACCTGAAGAGGTTTCAAAAGCCATCGGAAAGGGCGGTTTAAACATTAAATTAGCAAGCAGACTTACCGGATATGAGTTAGATGTTTATCGTGATCTTGAAGATGACGATGTAGATATTGATATTGATGAGTTTGCAGATGAGATTGAAGAGTGGATGATCGATGAATTGAAAAATATCGGTTGTGATACGGCGAAAAGTGTGTTGGAGTTGAGTGTGAGTGAGTTGGTTCGTCGTACCGATTTAGAACAAGAATCAGTTGAAGAAATCCTTAAAATTCTAAGAGAAGAATTTGAACAGGACAATTCAGCCGGAGCATAAATATTAAATAACGCTAAATCACTGAATGAGTAAGCGACTTAGAAAAGCAGCATCTGAACTGAATATTGCAGTTTCAAGGGCAAAAGATTTTCTGGAAAGTAAAGGACATGAGCTTGAAAAAAAGCCTGATCCTAAACTATCGGAAGATATGCTCAATGACCTTCTGCGCGAATTTGCGAAAGATGCAGAAAAGAAAGCTATAGCCGATGAAATCGAGTTAAGTCGCTTTCGAAACAAAGAGAAAGAGGCAGAGCCTGTGGCTGAAAAACCTGCTCCTAAAAAGGAGGAGGTTAAAGAGGTGATTATAGAAAGCAACATCGAAAAGCCTGAACCGGCTGCTCCTGTTGTTGAAGAAAAGCAGCCTGAAGTAAAAGAACCTGAACCTGTTGCCAAGACCGAGACAGCTAAACCTGTCGAGGCTGAAACTCCTGTTGCTGAAACAACTAAAGCTGAGATTACCGAAAAGCCAAAAGTTGTAGGTAAAATTGATTTAGAAAAGGTTACTCCAAAGAAGCCTAAGAAAGAGGAAGCTCCTGTTGCTAAAAAGCCTAAAAAAGAAGAAGCTCCGGCGAAGAAAGAAAAAGCTAAACCGGTTCAAGCTAAAGATGCTAAAGATAAAGCAAAGGCTAAGCCTGAAGAAGGAAAAGAAAATTTCAGAGAAACGAAAAAGATTCAGCTTTCGGGTCCTAAAGTTTTAGGGAAAATAGAATTGCCTAAAAACCCTGAAAAGAAAGAAAAAGCAGCCGGCGGAGACGCTAACAAAGGCAAGCGTAAGCGTAAGCGTATTGTTAAGCCTGTTAATAAAGGCGGCGGTCATGGTAACAGAGGTAAAAAAGGTGCCGGTGCTAACCGCAGAGGCAAAAAAGATGACGATAAGCCAAACGTTTCTGAAAAAGAAATTCAGGAAAAGATCAAAGCTACAATGGCCAAAATTGGCGGTAGCGGTGGTAAAAAACGTCAGCGTTTAAGAAGAGATAAGAGAGATAGTCACGCCGAAAAACTGCAACAACAACAAGAGGAAGTTAATGATAGCTTACTACAACTGAGTGAATACATTTCGGTAAGTGAGTTAGCCTCTTTAATGAATGTTTCTGTTACTGAAGTTATTTCAAAATGTATGAGTCTGGGGGTTATCGTTTCGATTAACCAGCGATTAGATGCTGAAGTAATTGAATTGGTAGCCGGTGAGTTTGGTTATGAAACAGAGTTTATTTCTGTTACAGAAAATGAAGAGGAAGAGGAAGAAATCATCGACGATCCGGAAGATATGACACATCGTGCTCCTATTGTAACCATTATGGGTCACGTTGATCACGGTAAAACTTCTTTGCTGGATTACATTCGGGAAGCCAATGTAATTGCCGGTGAGGTCGGAGGTATTACCCAGCATATCGGTGCTTATGAAGTAACACTTCCTAAAGGAGATAAAATTACTTTCTTAGATACACCGGGTCACGAAGCCTTTACCGCGATGCGTGCGAGAGGTGCGAAAGTAACGGATATTGCCATTATTGTAATCGCTGCTGATGATGCTGTGATGCCTCAAACAAAAGAGGCTATTAGTCACGCTCAGGCAGCCGGCGTTCCAATGATATTTGCTATCAATAAAATTGATAAAGAAACGGCCACTCCTGATCGAATTCGAGAACAGCTTTCGCAAATGAATATTTTGGTGGAAGAATGGGGTGGAAAATTCCAATGTCAGGAAGTTTCGGCAAAGTCAGGATTGAACGTTGATGCTTTACTCGATAAGGTATTGCTGGAAGCAGAAATGCTTGAATTGAAAGCGAATGCAGACAGAAATGCTAATGGAACAATCGTAGAGGCTTCTTTAGATAAAGGAAAAGGATACGTTGCAAATATTCTGGTTCAGGCGGGTACGCTTAGAGTTGGAGATCTGGTAGTTGCCGGCGGTAACTTCGGTCGTGTTAAAGCCATGTACGATGAGCGAAACAAAAAGATCAAAGAAGCAGGTCCTTCTACTCCATGTCTTTTATTAGGTTTGGATGGAGCTCCTCAGGCTGGTGAAAAATTCAGAGTATATAGTTCTGAGAATGAAGCTAAAGAAGTAGCTAATAAGCGTAAGCAAATCATCAGAGAACAAGGCTTAAGAGCTAAGAAACATATCACTCTTGACGAGATCGGGCGTCGATTAGCCTTAGGTAACTTCAAAGAATTGAATCTGATCATCAAAGGGGACGTGGATGGCTCGATTGAAGCAACTTCTGATGCTTTACAAAAACTTTCTACTGAAGAAATTCAGGTAAATATTATTCATAAATCGGTTGGTGCAATTTCTGAAACAGATGTTATGCTGGCTTCAGCATCAGATGCGATTATCGTTGGTTTCCAGGTTCGTCCTTCAGGAAATGCAAGAAGACTGGCTGAAACGGAAGGTGTTGAAATCCGAATGTATTCTATCATTTATCAGGCTGTTGAAGAAATCAGATCTGCAATGGAAGGAATGCTTGAACCAACTATTGAAGAGCGTATAACCTGTAATCTTGATGTGCGTGAAGTTTTCAAAATTACTAAAGTCGGTACTATTGCCGGTTGTCTGGTAACGGAAGGAAAAATAAACCGCAATACAAAAGTTCGTTTAATACGTGATGGTATCGTTGTTTATACCGGTGAACTTTCTTCTTTGAAACGATTTAAAGATGATGTGAAAGAAGTACTTTCCGGAATGGAATGTGGTTGTGGTATTAAAAACTACAATGATCTAAAAGTTGGTGATATCATTGAAGGTTACGAAGAAATCGAAATCAAACGTACTTTAGGGGATACTAAAAAGTAAAGCTTTTTAAGTTTAGGTTTAAGTGTAAATTAATGTTGCGCTGCTATGTAGTAAAAAGTACTATGTTACTAAATATCTACAGGCATAGCTGATGTGAGCGAAGCGAACTGACAGTTAAACTGTCCCGCTGGACGGGTGAGAGAATATATTCTCGAGTTGGATCCAGCGCAGCGATCCGAGGGTGGAAAATCTGATCTACAAAGTACCGCGCTACTTACAACATCATAAAATTGTAAATTTACTTATCTCAATAATTGTTTTTAAATTCAATCGTTCTACTGATAAAGTAATACTATGGTAAAAGGATTCGGCAAATTTTTTAAACCACCAAGACATCGCGTCTTCGATTACAAACCGCTTTATTTTGATAAAGAAAAAGAAGAAATCATTAATGAAGTGAAAAAGAAACAATTCTTTGACGGACTTACGGAAGAAGAATTGCAAGCCGAATATCACAAAACAAAAGTAAGATTGCGTTTTGAACAAAAACGCGCAGGAAGAATTGCTGAAAATAAAGGCTCATTAAGAAGTAATACCGGTTTTAGAGTAATCATTATTGCAGCAGTAATCGCTGTAATATTTTACTATACCATTATGTATGTCTAATCAGTAGCTTTGAATAAAGTAAGCGCAGCAAGCATTTCGATTAATTCATTTCTTTGGCTTTCTTCAGCATAAGAAATTGTAAAACTTACATTAAAATTTCCGCTGTTTAAAATATAAGTCTCATAATTTACCACTACATCATTAATTATAAGAAAGGATTTAAATCCCGGAATATTTCCAATCTCTGTTTCTAAATTAATCTTGCTCTCATTAATTACAAAAGAACTATTTAAAGAACTCAGCTCTTCTTTAGCTAATTTAATTGCACGACTGCTTTTCTTTAAATAAGAATGCCCCTTAATATTCATAGCACTTATCGCCAAATTCGGATTTATTGCCAATTCCGAATCCACCGGAAATTTATAACACAAAAAAATTAATCTTGATTCTTTTGCTTGTGTAATAGAAATCCAGCTTGGTAAAAAATCTATTGAAATATCTTTAATTAGATGACTCTTTCCATCATGGTCGCCAACATAAAAATCTTCTAACAAAGGAAATCGAATATTAAATTGACGATTCACATAATCTCCTTTGTAAATCAAACCACGATCTAAGTCAGCTTCTTGTTTTATAGTACAGGCAAAACAACAAATACTCAATAAAAAGAGAAGGATGAACGAACGCATTACATTCGTTTTAAGAAAATGATCCGATTACCAAAAATAAAATTTCGGCTATCGTATTTTTCAAAATGCTCTTCAAGGCTTGATTCTAAATAGGCAATCACTTCTTCAAGATTTTGTCCCTCAACTTCAACTGCAGAAGTGATATTACTTTGTGTAATTAAAAAACGAATTAATTCTTCTTTAGTAAAACGCACATAATTTTGAAAGTCTTCTCTGATATGAAATTCAAAACCAATTTCATTCCAGTCACTTAATGTCGCTTTTTTAATATTTCGATCAGGTGATTTATACTTTTTCAGGTAATCATTCACCATCCATTCAGTAAATTTTTTAAAATCTTCTTCAGCTGTTTTAGCAGTAAAGTAATTATTATGAATAACTAAAAAAGAATCTTTTTTTAGTCGTTGAGCACAACTTTTTAAAAAAGCTTTTTGGTCGAACCAATGATAAGCTGATGAAACCGTAATTAAATCTGTAAAACCATTATAGACATTCAGACTTTCAGCATCACCTAAAAGATATTCAATAGATGCATCTTTCTCTGCCAGGTCAAGCATTTCCTGAGATTGGTCAATGCCGGTAACATTTTTTGATATAAACAAGAGCGCTTTACTTAGCAAGCCTGTACCACAGGCAACATCAAGACAATGATTTAACTTGCCTTCAAAGCCAATTTTTTCGCGGATTATTTCTGAAATTATGATATGAAAGTCAGGGCGACCTTCTTTATATCGCTTAGCGGCTCCCCGAAAATCAAAGTAATTCACTTAAACCGTTTCTTCCTCCTTCCAGCGGCAACCGTATTGTTCTACTAAAATATTATCATAATCATCTGCCTGCTGGAAAAGGTTTTTCAGCATACGCTCACCTGTTTCCATGGTAAGATATTGATCATAAATTAATATCGATAAAATCACCTCCTGATTAAAAATACTAAAAGCACCATCTTCAATTTTGAAGTTTTCTCGCAACAGATATTCATACAACTGCTTCAGGTTTTCTTTAGGCATTAAACATAAAGTCGCATCTGCATAAATAAAGCCCGACCGTTCGTCGTAGTTAATAATTATCTTAGCACTACCTTCTTCTATTTCCCAACGGTTTTTATTAATTCGGGATAGTTTAATATCCTTCCCAATTTTAGTAATGATTTCTTCAACCATTTTCGCAACACCCGCCGGCTCATAAACCTCCTGCTGATCAGCCGGTTTAAAATCAACCTTAGCACCACAATTCGAACAGTATCCATCCTCAACCGTTTCTTCGGTTAAAACGGTCGAACAACTATGGCAACGTAAAGTCTGTTTTCCACCTGCTTCTTTAAAGCTTTCAATAGAATCTGATAAATACTTAACAGGTAAAGCAAAACCTAAATTATTACCACCGGCAATAATAAAAGTATTTACTCCAACAACTTCACCCTCTTCATTTACAGAGGGACCACCAGAGTTACCCGGGTTAATGGCCGCATCTAATTGAATATAATTAATATTATTATGCAAACGGTCTGCCTTAGATACGATGCCTTGAGTAACTGTATATTTTAATCCGTAAGGATGGCCAATTGCAATAATTTTATTTCCTTCCACTACAGGTTCTTCCAATGCCATAGAAACTTCCGGCAATTCTACACCTTCAGGTGGAGCAACAAAAGCAAGATCATATAAAGGATCGTTATACAAAACATTTGAAAGGCGTTTCTTAAAATTCTTGCTGCTTATAATAACTTCATTCGTACCGTCAACTACATGATGATTGGTAACAATAATATTATGTTCTTTTAAGTAAAAACCCGTACCCGAACCAAACGGTGTGGCTATACTAATTACAATATCTTTATATTTATTTATAACTTCTTTCATGTAATTAATTTTGAGGATAATTCAATTTCTGAACTTCCTTCATCAGTGAATAAACAAATTGATTAGCATCAGCATAATTTAACCCGGAAGGATTTACCTGTACACCCGGATACTGATCTTTGTTTTCATTAGAAATTTCATTCAACTTCGCCTGAATTAATTTTTTATTTGGCTTTCCTCCATCAATATACTTTCGGCTGAAACCCAACTCTTCATAATAATCCTGATTCAACAACTGAATAGCAAACTCAAAATAACGTCTGGTCGGATGTTGTAAACCATAAAAGAATAAACCGTATCCGGCAATATATTCTAATTGTGCCTGAGCTATTCTTGGATAATTATTGTCAATATTATACTTCGCACCATTACCAACATTTTCAATCATATCGTGAATCACTTTATGACCGGTCGGACTTCCTAATCCGAAAGTAGATGTAGTGTCGTAAATTTCTGTTTTGATTTCAGCATCATCCAGTTCTAAAATTTCCTGGAAGCTTTTCAACATTGCAGCATTTTTTTCCTGCGTAGATTTGTTGTCTCTCTGGTTATAATAGGCCGCTTGTGTTTTCTCCAGCATATCCATCACTTT
>JAHDHT010000048.1 GCA_020631175.1 Chitinophagales bacterium | reverse complement strand
CAAAAACAATGGGGGATTAGCTCAGTTGGCTAGAGCGTTTGACTGGCAGTCAAGAGGCCACCGGTTCGAATCCGGTATCCTCCACTTTTTGGAGATAATAAATTGATATACAATTAGTTATATCAAAAAATACCAAAATTGAAACAACTTTTATGTGTTTCAATTTTAACATTTGACATCAAAAGTTGATCTGTAGTTGCCGCTAATTATTAGCTATATGATGCTCAAATTTTCTAATCCAAAACTCCATGATTGCGGTGGAGATCCTACACTTCGTTGGTATATAGATTATCGGATTTGGTACGATAACGGTACGAGTAAGAGATATCAGAAATGGATACCGATGTGTAAAGGTGTTAAGCAACGAAGGAAACTTATTGCCAGGCAAATGTTAAAGGATATCGCTAAACAATTACGCCTGGGAGCATTGGCAGAAAAACAGGATGCTGAGTTAAATCTTTTCACTAAAAGTGAAACACTCTTTATTCATGCAGCGAAAGATTCTTTAGTAATCGCAGAAGTTCATAATAAACTTCGATATGATTCAGTACGAAGCTTGAAAAGCTCTCTTAACAACTTTGTGTCTTGGCTTAAAAAGAAACGATTGAATAATGTTCAGTGCAGAGATATGTCCAGAGTTATAGCAACTGAATACATTAATGATATGATTCGAGCTAAAAAGAAATCGGATGTTACAATTAACAACAACATTAATGATATGGCTACCATTCTGAATTATATGATCAGTGATTGTTACCTGGAACAAAATGCATTTAGCAGAGTAAAGAAAATTAAGCGAGTCCGGAAGTTGAATGATCGAGGGTTATCTCCGGAGATTCGAGATCAAACAATAGCTTTGTTAAAAAGAGATCATAATCAGCTGTACCTAATCTGTATGATTCAATATTATACTTTTGCACGGCCAAAGGAGATCTGCAGATTGAAAGTTTACCAGGTTAATTTGAAAGAACGATTTATTGCTTTTGATCGAAACCAAACTAAGAACCATAGAAGAAAAAATCCATTAATTACAGATGGTTTATATGATGTTTTTCAGGAATTAGAAATTAGTACCTGGAATAAAAATCATTACCTATTTACGCGAGATGGAAATCCCGGAAATAATTACAATGAAAGAAGTGCAGATTATATAAGTAGAAAGTATAGACAGATTGTAAAAAAAGCCGGTATAGGGGAGAATAATTATTTGTACAGTTGGAAATATACCGGAATACAAGATCACTATAAAGCAAAGATTCCAAAAGATGAGTTGATCAAACAAAGTGGTCAAAGTGAAATAGCGATACTGGATATTTACTTAGAGAATGAAGGTGAAAAACCTGGTCAGGTATTTGTCAATAAGGCACCAAATTTAACGGATAGACAATAATTGTAAGATTTCTTATGTTAATTGATGCACTTGTATTCATCACCCTTACGTTTTAATATTTCTCATTAAGTAAAACGTGCTACTCATGCAAGTCACAAACCTAAAAATTGAAGACCCTATTCGAAAAGCTAATGCTTTGCTAAAACTTTATCTCAACGAAAGTTATGAAAGGGATAGGGTGCACCAAATCAATCCGGAAGAGGAGACAATGATTCTTCAGATTGTGCAGCAACTAATAGATTCAGTAGTTGATTAACTAAGAAGTAAAGCAAAATTTTACATGAGTTGTTATTCATAATGTGAAATCTATTGATTTAAGCTAGGACCTTTAGAGTTACGGTATCTTCGCGAGAGTAAATCAAAGCCAATATTAGAAAGTATACCTATAATAAATGCAAAAATGTATTCAAGGTATTTTGAATTCTTGTACCAAGTATTTTTGGATATTGTTTTCGAGATATCTGTTTTAATTTGATTAGCAACACTGTATATTGAGTCAATATTATTTAGTTCTTTTAAATTTTCCTCAATTCGTTGATCAGTTTCTGTTTCTAATTTTTTTATAAAAACTAAGCTACTGTCTAATAATATAATTAAACTATCAATAGATATGTTTAATCTTTTTGTATTTTCTGTATAGTTGTAGTTTTTTATTTGCTTAATTTGATATTTAAAGCTGTCTAAATGATTTTTTTTAGTTGCAATTTTTATACTGTCAATTTTCAACTTTGTATTTAGTTGGTTAATCAAGATTTGGTTTTTTCTTTTTATTTCAGTGTTTGGATCGATCAGATTTACTATTGGTTTTTTTACTATTTCCGACAAGAAAAAACCAGTACTAATTGACAAAGTTAATATAATGTAAAATATACCTAGATAATTATTGATTGGGAAATCATCTTTAAGGAACCAAAAGGCTAGTATAAATGGAATTATGAAGAATAAAATAATAATTCCAAGTCTAATAAATCCATAGATAATAGTGACCTTTAAATTTATATCTATGCAAGGAGTTTTAAATAGAATTAATATGCCTATAGTAGAAATAATTATAAATAAAAGGGTAAAGAGCTTATGTTTTTTTGGTATGTTTTGGAGAATTGTCATATAAACTAGCTTGTTTTATCAATTTACACATGATATTTTTTCTTTTCTGAAAGCGGAATTTATATGTCTAAACCTATGTCTATAATCATAGTAGCCTTTGTAAATATCTAAGTTAATGTTTTCGATTTTATTAAAAAGTTCTTCTTTTGAATTAACCATGAAAAGAGTTTTTGCTTTTTCGAAGAAATTCCTGGATTGCATTTTTTGTATTAAGTATAATTCATCGGTTCTTCTTAAATAAATTGAAAGTTTAGGCCACCAAATTTCTTTAGTACTCGAATAATTGATAACAGTGCAATAGTGTATTAGAAGATCTGCTTCTGCAATTTCTTTAAAAGACAATATATTACTAGTTGTCCTTTGTTTAATCAAACCTGACGAGATTTTTGTTTCTCTTATTTGTAATCTTTTCCTTCTTATTTCATTGATGAATTTGTAGTTTTTGTTGAATATCCAACCAACACCTTCATATTTTATTAGGTCATATTTTTTTTCAATTGCGTAATTGGAGTTTATAATGTAACTACATGCTTCAAAATTTTCTGATTTTAAAAGTACGCCAACAGTATTTAGGTAAATCTCGTTTAAGAATAATTGCAAATGATCGTTATGATCATAATATGAATCTGAAATATCGTAATTAATTTTATTATAACACTTTTCTAAAAAAACTTTCAATAATTCCTTGTCAACATTGGAATATTTTATATAAGTCTGTATAAACTCTAAATATTGATCTTTTAAAAATCTGAGACTTTCATATTTTTCAATTATAATTTCATCAATAGGTGGATCAATTCGATTTGCATCTTCCGGAATGTGAAACAAATCTAAAATTTCATAAAAGCCATCAAAAAAGTCAGTAATAAATCCCTTCTTGTTTGCTTTGTTTTCAACTATTGCATTTTTAGCTGGGGTAAGTTTAAGTGATGTATTTAGATATACAGGTTCTTTATCGTTTAAGTAAGAAGGAGGCTTTCCGATTGGCGGTCGATTATATTTTGGTCTATTAAAAATTCGGCGTAACAACTTTTCGTATCCATTTTCAAAGTTGGTAGAATCAGCTAGATCAATATAGAATCTTGATTTTACAAATGTTGGCAAGGTTGGCTTTTCACTATCATATTCTCTAACAATTGGAATAAATTTAGATTGGTCTACTTGGCTATAAATTTCATCAGAAATAATTTGACTTTCAATGCCTACTCCCCCCTTTTTAAGGTTTGCTTTTTTTGCATAATCTTTATTGCAAATCAAAAGAACAAATTTTATTTCATCATCATTTACCATTTGTTCCATAAAATGATATTTGTCTTGTCCTTCTTTTATATCCCATTCATCCATGACAACATAAACACCATCTTCAGATAACCTTAATGCAAATTTATGAACCCATTCTTTGTTCTGGATAGGACTCCAACTGTATGAAATGAAAATTTTAGGTGGGTTAGGTTCCATATTATAATTTTCTTATGTAAGAAATTATAATTTCAGGAATTTTCAAATTTATATTATTAACAGTTTCATTAATTCAATGAGAGAAGATTTATCTCAATTTTCTTCGAACCTCAATCATCCATTTATTAAAAATAGGAACGATTTTTTTGACTTGACTTTCGGGCATGTAAGTCCGGCCACCATATTTAAACTGCGTTAAAAACACATTTTTACAGCCTTTCTTTTTGGCCAGGAAATGAATGTATTGCTCAAAAGCGCGGGCCATTAATTCGTTTCTTCTGATCCAATATTTTGACAGCTTCTTTTGTCTCACTTGATCTGATAAATATTTGTAGTAAGGTGTTTTGATTCTCTTTTCAGGATTGGAATACATTATTTTTAGCATCACATTGTTCATTAAAATAATGTTTTGTGAGCTTCCTTGCATAATGCCGGTATGTGTAGAATCCCATCCTGAGGGTTGGCCCATAAAATCATCCAGGGCGTGTGCGAATTCATGAGCGTAAGATCCTAAGCCCCCAAATGTGGTCATGAATTTTAATTTGTTACGGTCGGATAAACGAGTTATTTCGCCGGTAAAGGGATTTTCAATTTTATCCGGATAACGGGTGATGTTAATTGCATTTGACCAGGGCTCATAGTGCGCTAAAGCTGAGGACTTACCACGAGCTCCTAATGAAACGGTAATCTGCTTTTTAACTCCGATTCTACGCTTTGGTATTTTCAGTAGAATGGATAGATCTGATAATGCTAATGCTGTTGCTGCAGTATAATTTAATCGATCTTCATAATCTAACCAACCACCATACTGGATTCCATTTAATCCAAATACTTTGACCACCGTAACCGGATCATAAATGTTTAAACCTTTGGGTAATGGATAACATTTACTGCTTGTTTTATCCAGGACAACCCGGGCTAAATTTTCATTCCAATAATCTCTTTTTCGACTTTTAACTAATGGACCTACATCTTCAATTCTACCTTGGTATTTCATCAAAGTAGCTGCAGAAGTTTTTCCATTTACAAACACGAAATCAGGTCCTTTTTTACCGATACCGGTCGAACTGTTGCCGGCAATCTTTTTAGAAATTTTTCTTTTTGGGAAGGAGCTCAAACCCATCCGGGTCATGTCTCTTTTAGTTAACGTTGTCATACCTTAATTTTTGACGCTTGATAAAATTGATTTAAGGCAACTGCATGCCAAATAAAAATGTGTAGCGGTTTGATGAACTGGTATGTCGTTTCTAATTGAACTGGCAATATGTAAAATGCAATCAGAAGAAATATAAATCCCTTTATGATATGGAGTTGTTTATAGATCTTCTGTTCCATTCTTTTGAATTTTATCGATGTACTGTAACCGATCTTCTTTTGACATCGATTTGATTTGACCAATAATGATAAAGAGCTTCGTTTCCTGTTCCCGGTGCTTTCTTATTTCATTCATGATTTTTTCTAGTTGATTGCGATCTGCATGTAAAAGCAGTTTTATGAATGAATAGGTATTTCGCTTTACCAGGTTATTGTAAGAGGTAATGTTGGATTGAAGTATGTCTATGGTATTTGCATCGGCCATTCTATAAAATTAGCGAATATTAGCGAAATAACGCTAATTGTCTATGTATTTAACTAATTTTACATTCCAATTACGTAATATTTCTTCTGATATAATCAGCTTTTGATGGAGGACTTCTTACTTTGTGAGTCCTAAATCGTGATTTATGAAATCTGACTTTCATTCGGGAAGCCCGATGATAAACTTTATGGTATCCGTGAGGACCATGCGCTTTCACGAGCGTAGGAAAAGTATGTCATCGGGCTTTCTGCAATTTTCAACCTTATGAAAATTTTGAAAGAAGGTAAACAATCGTTTACTGTAAAGCTCAAAGAGCGTGAATTCTTATTACTTCGGGCAATGATGAACTTTTGCGAAATCAGTAGCCTTATTCAAATCAAAAACATTCGAAATCAGCTTTTGCTGCATTATGGCGCTAATGAACAAGGTGAGATGCATGAGAACTTACATTTTCTGCATGACCTGGAGGAAGAGCTGCTCTCCTTTATGATTATGAGAGAAAATGGATTTTAACTAAATTTGAAAGGGGTCTATGAAGGCCCCTTTTTTTAAAACCAAACCTTATACTTATGAAAACCCTATTCACACTACTTTTTGTAGTATGTTTATTCTATTCCTGTCAAACTTCAAACTCTTCAGATAAAGGTGTTTCTCTTTCAGATTTAATGGAAGATGAAAATGACTTTCAAGATCAAAAATTTATATCAATTGTTAGTGGTCTTAAAATAAGATCAGTTCCGGATGTTGAATCAGAAATAATTGCTACTCTTAATTTTGAAGAAGAAGTAACTTATTTAAATGAAGATTCTGATTTTAAGGAGAAACTTAAAATTAATGGTGAGTTGAAATATGATACTTGGAAAAAGATAAAAACAAACTACGGCTTAGAAGGATGGGTATTTGGTGGCGGTCTTGAAGATAGTGAAAAAATTTACACCCAAGATGATGAAAACTTCTTTTCAAGATCCTATTCAGGAATTAAAAAAGAAGAGTTATCTGAAATTTTAAATATGATAATTGAGGATAATTTAAGATATGACGGAACCGGAAGTTTTATTAAAAATGAAAATGGTCGACTTATCAATCATGGAGATTTCACATTTAAAGGAAGAAATGAGTATGGTGTTACAGTTGATATTAAAGGGCAATTTGAAAATGGAATGCCTATTGGTCTATTTGAACGCAATTTAAAAGGCTATGAAAATGGAAATACAACTTTACTAAATTTTAAAAATGGTAAATGTCTATGGGGAAGTATTTCAGGATCAGGAGAAGGCATGGATTATCACCACAAAGAAGAAAATCCAAAAGAATGTAGTTTCTATTTTATTGAAAAAGCAATGGTAGAAAAAGATAATTCTGATAATGTTGCTCAAAGAGCATATGCTAACAATACAGAAAGCAGAGGCAATAATAATAACACAAACTATTCGGAGTTTCCAGGTTCAAGTCTCAAATTGGTAAATGCAAAAATTAACTATACATATTCAAAAAAGAAAATATTTAAAAAACAAAAAGTAACAGGAAATGAAATTACAGGATATATTTCAAATAACGCTCAAAGAACTAGTTTTAAAGATGCAAAATTGAATGTGAAATTTTATTCGAAGAGTAATACATTATTGAGTTCTAAAGAAATTATTATTTATGAAAAATTCTTTCCAGGAGCTCAAACATTTTTTAAGAAAAAAATATTCTTACCTAATGAAACATATCGATATAATATTTCATTTGTTACAGCGAGCTATTTATAAGTAATATTAATCAAACAACTAACGTAACTCCTATATATGTTTACTCTACCTTTTTAAGTGGATAATATTCCATGTATCTTTCCATATCCTGTTTTTGGAATAATTGAACTTTATCATCTGATACTTCTACCTGATCTGTTTCTGTGATTTGAATTGACACTGTACTATTTGCTAAGTTTTGATCTACAATCCAAACATAACTACCATTCGATATTTTTAGGCCATCAAATCTTACTATATCTTCTTTTACACTTGCAAGTGCTCCTTTATCCTTTGCTTTACAAAAACAGTTGTTATTCTTTAAAATTAGCCTCCTTCCGAAATAATCATAACCAATTAAATAATTGTCGTTAATTTCAATAATATTAACATATTCATATGGCCCCATAGGTAGAGATCCAGTCCATTCAACCAACGCTTTTTCTGACCAATTGTTAAAAGATTTATTGTTACTTGTCAAGAAAGGACTTAAGTCTGTAATACTTGGTGACAATGTTCTATACATAGCACAAGGTTGAAGAATATATGGTCCTGGACTGTATACTTTCGAGCCGCTAAAAGAAGAAGTAATAAAAAAAATAAATAGTAAAGATGTTAATAGTAAAACTCTCATAGTGATTAACGTTTTCGCTAATATAGCGAAATGTTACTCTATTTTACTAATCAACCATAATCCACCAATAACTATAGCTAGACAGATCAAAACTTTTTGCCAATCAATCGACTTTTGAACTGTAGATGACCCAGCAGTTGAATTACCTTTATCAGATCCTCCGCTTGGTGGTGTGAAATTGGTGAGGGTATCGGATAGGCTTCCTGAAGATCCTCCGGTTTGATCGGCTAATAAGGCGAGATCTTCTATTTGTTCTTTTAAGGCAGTATAGTCAAGTGATCCTTGATTCTTAACTTGATCCATTCCGTTGATCTGAAAACGATATGCAGGAGTAGCATTAAAGCCGGCAAATTGTAATTCATTAAAATTCGATTGACTGCTATCAATATTTTTCTTAACCATTTGTACAGTGCTCAGCTCCTGAGCAACTTGATCAAATGCCGGTGTTGCTTGCTGCGTACAAATACTGCAGCCGTTACTATAATAATAAATGACTGTAATCATTCTTATTTCTTTTTAGTCGATAGAAAAAGGGATACAACAATTAAAACCGTTATTAATCCTAAGCCAATATAAATTGGAGTAGCATTAAATTTTTGTGCTGGACTATTTGCAATATTATTAATTACATCCGGCTGACATTTTGGATTATTTGGAAATAGAGCACATAAACCAGTTTCTAATAAACTACCTATTGCATCACCGTTATTGTTTACAACTTCACCAAATGTTGTTTTAGCATTATCAGTTGCAGAACTTTCTCCAGTCTTAAAAATTTTATAATTCATATTGTTATTTTATGTAGTTGCAAAAACTGAGCTTGATTGTAAATAATTAGAATATGCAGAAATACATTGTTGACTTAGACCGGACATAGAATCGATTTGACCATCACTATTTTTCCAAATCAAATCCAACCAAGTAATTCCATTAAATCCTTGAACTACATTTCTTTTTCCTGATCTTGGTATACTTTCGAGTGATCTGTATGCATCATAACCACAACCTTCGAAACTTGCCAAGGAAGTATCGGTACCTGGTCTCGAATCAGTGTCATCAATTTCAGAATCAACATCCCTTGACTTTTTATTACTGAAATAAAAAATGATAAGAATTGATAAAATAATTCCACCTATTAAAAAAGCTATTGTGTTTGATTTCATATTCTATGATTTTGTAGCGCCAGGTCTTTCGTTAATTTTTCCACCCAAAAAAGGAAGTTCTCTTTGCAAAAAAGGGTAGAAGTACCAACTCAATAAAATGATCAGCATTAATACCGAAATTGAAAGTCCGATTGTTTTGCTTTTCATTCATTTATTTTTGATTCAGTAATAAGAATCCGATACCTAAGCCAATCAATAATGAAAAAGTATAATCTTTACCTGCATTAGTTGATGTTCGAGAATTATTATTTGCTTCCTTCCTTAAGCCCGGAAAACCACTGAAATTTAAATTATCTAATACACTTGTGTTAGCAGAAATATCTCCTTCAAAAAAACCGGTAAAACCATTCCCAATCAATGGATCATCAAAATCATTAATTACGAATGTGTCACCTTTACGATTTGCAAATACAAAACCTAAACCAAGTACTAAAAGTACTATAACAACAAAAGCATAAAATTTTAAAGCATCATTCATAGTCTATTTTTTACCGGCAAAGAAAATGATCATTCCAATTACTAATATCAATCCGCCCGCGAATAATAAATCTTTAGCTTCAAATAAAGGTGTATCATCGGTAGGTGTAAAGGATCCTTCGAACTCAGCTAACTCATCCGGACTGGCATGATTTACTACTTCTTCATATTTACCAACTGAACTAGGACTCTCCTGCGATATTTTGTAGAACTTATCAGTTAGAGCATGATAGATCAAAAATTGATCATCATTCTTATCTGCATTTTTATTGGCTACAAAATATTGTTCTGCTTGTTTATTCGAATTTATTAAAGTGGTTTTCTTTAAAATGAATTTTGCTTTAGCACAAACTCCACCAACAAAACCTCCGCCCAAATAAATACCTGCAGTACATTTAAGCTGAATAAAATATGAAGGAAAAGCGGTTGCCAATTTACTTCATGTATTTTTTAAACGCAGACTTCAAAACGTAGGCAATAAAAATACCTGTGGCAATCATACCTACATAGTAACCGACCGGCATACCAGGTTTTAAAAGCATTGGTAAACCCATTCCTCCGGAACCGGCATCCATATTCATATTCGTTTCATTCGGAGTTGCAGCTCCGGCTGTAGGATCTTGTGGATCCGGATTACCTTGAAATGCCGGATCTTTCTCCTTTGTTAATTTAGCGTATCGCATGCTTAGTTATTTTTTAAAAAGTTGAATAATAAAATTCCGATTAGGATCCACATAAATGGATACTGTTTGATACCCGGCATCATTGAAGCTTTGTAATTGCTTCGAGCCATTTGTCGCGCATAGGTTCTATTCTGAACACGCGATCTTTTTGATGTTTTAAATTTTCCCTGGCATTCGCACATAAGGCATTATTTTTTAGTGGTTAAAAGAATGATTAAAAGTGCAACTAAAACGGCGAGACCTCCGAAAATAAATCCGTTACCCGGACCTTTCGATTTTCCTCCACCATTACCGTCATCTTTAGCAATCAGTTCGAATTGTTGCAAGGATTCGTTACAACGGCAAAGGTTACCATCGATCAAAAGTGTTTTACCATCCTGGCAGGGTAGGTGAGCTGCATTATGCGCCTGACATCCTTCCACTTTAAAATCAATATGTTGCCCTAAGCCTCTTTTAAAATATCTCATCCTTTGCTTTTTCTAAATTGATGATTGATATACAAGTTTGCTGCAATACCGATTAAGGCGATAGCAATTTGTAGTTTCAATAATTGTTTTTCGGTCATGATAATTGCTTATCCTTTTTCGTAATCGAATAATTGTTTACGATGAAATAAACAACCACTACTAAACCGATCCACTTAAATATATTTTCCGTTTTCATAATTCATTATCTGTTAAAAAATGAGGCGTTTTTGTTGGCGCTGTAATGGCGATATATAAAGCCCAAAACAAAACCGCGAAAGTGATTACTGTTAATATGTTTTTTAATCTACTGTCCAAATTCGTTGATATTATTATTCACCGGTAAAAGCTCACACGTTTTCATTTGTGGTTGAGGACACCATTTTAACAACATCCACTTATCGGTTAACTGACCATCTTCCACTAAATTCACTTTGACTGTTTCTAATAAACAGTCACCACAATTTGCAACATAGTAGAAGTAATTATCCACCCGTCCACCGGTTACTCTGTTTGGTGGAGTAGGAATTCCGGCTAAACCAAAATCAATTGTGATATTTAAGGCAATAGATAAATTCTGAGCTAATAGTGTACCCCAGTTGATCCACATGTTAGATCCTAAAGAAGTATCATTTGTGAAAATGTAATTATCACCGGTTACATCAATTGGATTTTGTGTACATGTGGTGCTGATTTCAGTTATTTGCCAGGTACGGTTATTTTTAGGTATACCCGTACCGTTCGTTGTTGCTGTAACCACTCCATTAAAAAGATCCTGGTCATGTGCGATATCTGAAATTTCAGCGATACCACCCCAACAATCAAAACCATCATTATCCGGTACCAATTCATTTATGGCAATAGCACCATTAAGCATTTCTCTACGTAAAGCCCAACCGGTGTTGTTGTCTGCAGTAATATACTGCACACATCGATCACAAGGAGCTGCAGGGATAAACAAATCAGCTTCGATAGACTCAGACTGATCACTTACTGCAGCAGCCGTATTATTGATATTGACCTGGTTGTCATTGTGATCGACATTCGGTGTTACTTTGACTTCAATACGAACACATTTACCTGGTTCGATTAAAGGAATAACTACTTCAATATTTTGACCGCTTGAATTATCGGTTCCCGTTGTAACGACTTGATCGACTGTTAATTTAGAATCAACGGTGTCGGTAATGGTTACATTCGTTTGAGGTACATTACCATCATTGCAAGCATCTAAGTAAAATGAAAACTGTTCTCCTAATTTCCAACCGGCTTCTGACTCCGGAGTGATCAAACCATAGGAACTTGACTTCGTAAATGATAAAACCGGATTAGGTATTTCTACGGTTACCGTCGAACTATTATTTTCTTCAATAGGATCTTCCAGGTCACCGGTAATGCTTGCAGTATTATCTGCAGGTAAAGCATCCTGATTTACTTTTACCGTAATCGTCAAAGTTTCTGAAGATCCACTAGCTAAATCTCCTATGGTCCATAAGCCTAAAGAATCATCATATGAACCGGAAGTTGCAGATGAGCTAACAAAGGTGAATGCAGGATGTAATACATCTGAAACCATTACACCTGTATTGTCTTCAGGTCCATTATTAGTTGAAACAACAGTAAAAGTGGCTGTGCCTTCATTTATTGTAAATGACTTATCAACTTGCAAATCAGATCCTATTTCTTTTGGATCTGGACCGGAGAATGCATTGCCTTTAAATCGGCTGCATCCAAATCTTTTTTTATGATCAATTTCGAATGACATAGTTGTTATTTATAAATAGTTAAGTTAAAAGCTCGATCTCTCGGGGTGTTTGCATTAGTTCCATTATCTCCTTCAGTAGTATGCAATCGAAAAGAATTAAGTGTTCTTGAAGTTGGGTCAATTCTTACCGTAATACTATCTCTTGTTGCATAAGCTTCTTCAATCGTAGCCTGAGCAATTGTTTTTAATTTGTTATTGTTGTGTGTGACTAAATAAAGCCCTGTAGAAATACGCGTAACAGAAACCAAGTTGTTTAAGCTTTCTGAAATGGTACCATCTGATTCAACATAAATAGCATCTAAGATGGGTGATTCAGGCAAGTTTAAAATTTGACTTGTAAAATCAGCTACTTGACTTTTTAAATCACAAAAGCATTTATATAGTGCATTAAGTGTCAACATTACTTTTTCTTTTTTGAGTACACTCTCAGCGTTTTAACATCATTATGATGATTGCTAAAGAGATCTATTTTTAAAAAAGGTGATAAGCTTACCGTTCGCTGCCATCCTTCCACACCGGGTACAATAAAATCCCAGTCCGAAAATTTAGCAGATCCGAAAATTTTTATTTTTCGGTTAAACAACGCCTGACTTGTTTTTTCGTCGATCGGATAGCCGTCGAGCTGCGACATTACCAGGTCAATAAAAGGAGGATTGTATTCCTTTTTAATCCACTTAATCGCCTGGCGAATTTTGTCTTGCTTATATTTTGGCATCGATTTCACTGAAGCATAATCCACCTTTAAAGGTTTGAGATACTTCAATTCTTTTTCACCGAGTTTTATGGCCGGCTTAAGACTATCGATATGTTTTTGAGCTTGTACTGCGTCCATTAGTAAATCAAATTTGAGGTTCCAATATTTCCATCCGTATTCGGAGGTACTACAACTACATTACCTGCAGCATCAATTAAATCAACTGATAAATTGGTGCCATCAAAAGTGTATCTGATTCCATCATACTGACCACCCGGAGATGGAAGATTCTTTAATTCGAATTGCCATGGTCCGCGATTAATCGGATAAGTTAAGCGCATGAAGTTCGGATGTGTAGATCCACTAAAGTTTGGATCCGGATCAGGTTGGTTAAATGGAATGGCTGCAAAACCATAAGAACCTAAGTTTGCATTTATCCAGGTCTCTAAGTTCGAGTTCAACCAATTTTCAAGATCTTCAACTCCTTTTCCATTATCAATACCAACATCAGTAAATCGGTTTTCACATCCATCCGAAACAACTAATTGAACATTATCGATTGTTTCCTGAGAAGTGTCTCCACCTTTATGACCAAAGAATTTATAAACTACATTTTCTGCAGTTTGAGGCTTTTCGGTTACTTCACCAAAAGCACAAAGTTTTGGTTCTTCTTCATTTTTACCACAAGGGCATTCATCGTCTTCAGAACCAACTAAAGTTGTGATTGAATCAACAAGCGTTTTTATAGTGTCGATTAATTCTTGATTTGGATTTGCATCTGATTCAGAAGTACATCCACAAGCAGCTTCACCACACTGATCACAATTACCTGAAATAGATACGGTACCGGTAGGAGTGTATACTACATGCTGACCGTCTTTATTGATAGTATAATCTATAAGTGCTTCAGGAAGCTTGTCGGCTTCTTCATATATTTTAGTAGATCGGATGAAAGTAGTACAAGAACCAGGAGCACAACAAACGTCAAAATCTAAAGCTGCTATTCCTTTTCCGGACTCATCCGTCCAATTGAAAAATGTTGTAACGTTGTTAAGATCAGCAGACCAATTTGGAGCAAAAACATATCGTACTTCTAAAGTAGCCTGGTAAGTGTTTCCACATTTATCGGTGAAAGTATATCGAGTACCAATGTACCTGGTTACTTCAGTTTCATTTGAAGGGCTTACACCACCGGTAATTTGAATTATGCTACTAGTGTTACCGGTTAAATCTTGTGTGCTTGTATTACCGGGCTCACTATTATAATCGATTTCAGCATTCGTGCTTATCCATTGTTCTGCAAAAACAGAAACCAAACAAGCATTTTCCATCAAGAAATTAAATCGAGCTCGAACAAATTGTTCGCTGACAATAGTATATTCCGGTTCAGAAGAAGTTAATTTTCCTGCCTGAGCTTCTGAAGTATCACACATTACAATTGGATGGATCGTAAATTTCGGTTCAACTGCTGTAGGATCTTCTTCATCACATGGACATTCATCTGCAGGGAAAATCTGACCGGTTAATGGAGTGATTGTATAAGGCGTAACTCCATCTGCTTCAGTAGTCGCTAAAACAGTGTTTGGAGCACCGGGTAAAACCCAGTTAATGAATTTAACACAAATCTTCTGAATGCCTTCGGTTGGTTCTTCAGTAATTGGATGGATGAAAGTATATTGAACTTCTCGATAACCACATAAATGAATTGGAACGGCGTTTTGATCTATATCTGAAGGAGGTGTTAATTCACTTTCACATACTTCAACATGTAAAGGAGCTTCACATGAATTACCTATAGGATTACCGTTATCATTTACGAGCTGAGCATTTACAGTTCCATCAACTGAAACAGAAATAGCCTCTTCATTAATAATTTCAACTTCAATTCCATCTACATTAATAGCATCGACTATGGCTTCAGCTAAAGCGTCAAAATCAAAATCTACCGGTATTGGATTTCCGCTTTCATTAGTAATCTCAACTTGAACTGAACTATTCGGATCAATAGTGACGGTGCCACTTATAGCTATTGTTAATCCATCGATAACATCACCTATTGCATTCGCAATGGCATCGGCATTTATTTCTACCGGATTATCTGAAGTATTAATTATTTCAGCCGATAAGGTTTGATCTTGTAAAGCTGTAGCTGTCGCATTTCCAATTGCCGTTGCTATAGCATCACTATTACAAATACTCGTATTATTCGGTTTATCGCATGAAGATCCTGGTCCATTATTAATGGCATCCGTAAATCCATCAATTAACTGTTGTTCATTTACAATGGCATCACCGGCAACGTTAACTGTAATATCACCTTCAACTTCAGTTAAGTTGACATCCAGTCCACCGGCTTCATTTATAGCTTCAACGAATGAAGCTCCATCAAGCCCACAAACATATACTTTAGTACCACATGCCGGCAGGGTAGAAGGATCTAATAACTCCGCATTAATGGTAACACATTTATCATTTTCATTTTGAATGGACTCATTACAGATCTTTCCTTCAGTAGCTGTCCATCCTTCCGATCCGGTTAATGCTCTTATGCGAGCTAATAAAGCATCGATATCTTCGAATTGTTCAAAGTCACCTCCAATAGTTCGAAGGTCAATTAATTTTTCAGGATTGAAAACGGTGTCGCTACCGTTCGCATCTTTTAATTGAATGCAGCAAATAGATGAAATATTAAAAGGAACATCTTTTATCGCTGTGCATCCCGGTCGACCGCTTAAACGGCCACTATATAATTTTGAGAATTTACTCATAGATTTTATTTAAGCGGTTAATATCATTTTGTGTTAAGGTTTGTTTTCGGCTGTCGAAAATCGGATCCATAACATCTTCTGTTGGTCCTTCCTTAATGGCCCGGTCTAATGATTGAGAATGTTGTAAGCCGATACCATGTCCTCCTTCATGTAAACCGAGAGCTCGAAAATTTACGCCACTTGTATCACTACCGAATGAATAAGGTTCTTCGGCGTCAAAATACATGGGTAGGGTAGATCTCCCACAAGTTGGAAGGAAGGTATAACCGGCGACTCCACCGGGGCCGTCGATGCGTACAAATTCTATTTCAAAATTTGCGTGTTCATCTTCAGCAACTTCGATTAAATCTTTATCAAAATTTTCTGCGAGTGTCCACTGCAGAAAAGCGTAATTAAAATCTTGTTTTAATAAATTTAAATCAACATCTTCTAAAGAATTTTTCCATCGATAAGTGATATAGCACTCTTCATAAATGCAAACATCCCTAACTGCAGAATGATCGACAATAGCACATGCCGTTTCTGAATGTTCCGGAACATATATTTGTCGGTACTGTGAAAAATCGTTTCCGTAAAATGTCGCATTTTCTGCAACACTGTTACATACGTAAATGATCGCACCTAAGAGAAGTGCAAAAATTAATGAGAGTAATATTTTAGTTGATCGTTTCAATTCGTTTAAATTTTCTTTTCCCATGAATAAGTAACCATATAGCCTTTGGCAGTTTGTTGCAATTTGGCTTTACCTTTTCGCTTGCGAATATTTCTCACATGTCCTTCAGCTGCTTTTTTTGAGCTGTGCGTCTTGGTATAAATTCCGTTTTTCTTTGCCATCAGTTATTATTTTGAACTAAACCATAAATCAATAAAGCGAGCAACAGAGAGCTGAAGATTGCAACTCCTGTTTTAATAATGGTACCGGTATCTAAGGCAACGGTGACATTAGCGTTCACATCACCAAGTAAATTCGATAAGAGTCCGTTATTATTTTCTTCCACGTTTTATCAATTTTTGAATGACTATAATTATTGCAATTGAAATAAGAATGGTGACCAGGATCCGAAGCCAAAAAACTAACATGCTGTTTTCCGGATTTTTAATATTATTGCTGTAGGCTGTATAACCGTCTTCATCATTTCCGGAGAAGATCTGTTCAGTAGCATTTCCAATTTCTGCAGGTATTCCCAATACATAATCTGTAAAGGATGGACTGCTTTCTGTTTGGATGGATGCCGCTACAGCATTCGAAGGATCGTAATTGCCAAAATCGAAGTTTGCCAGGTATGAACTTTTATCCCAAAGTGCATATGTCTGACCGTTATAGCTTTTACTTCCTCCATTTGTCCTGGAGTCGAGATGAAGGAATGTATTGTAAATCCCAAAACCTCGAATTCCTATTTCAAAGAGCTTTTGAAAAACCGGACCTTGCGTCAAAATTTCATTTCTGAAATGTGCAAGTACCAGATTTCTGTTTTGCATTGGTTGTCCATCTAAAGCATCTCCTGTTAGATGCTTACTGGATGAAGCTCCACCTACGCTATTATTGTGGCTTATGGTTCTGAATGTACTGGTAAGCGAAAACGGAACTCCGTAATACGTCCTTAAATATTGAATTGCATCTAAGGTTATATCACTTTGAAAGTGACATTCCGGAGCATCGGGTGAACGGCTATAAATTTCTGTTTCGTTAAAATTTGGCCGTATTTGTCGATTACCTGTTTTACAGATCTCTGCCACCGGCGAATTAACTTTCTTCTGTACTGGGATCGGCTTGTCGTTGATCCAAAAAGGGCTTAACGACATATGTCCAAACTACCAGACCTAAGATTAATGTAAGTACCGTTTTTGCAACCGGGCCAACGTTTTTTGAAACGTCACCTGAGATTTTTTTAAGAGGTCCTTTTGGCATTATAATTAAGTTTTAGTTATTGAATTAATTAATATTTAGTCGATCCATTCGCGCATTAATTGTACTGCGAGCTGTTTGAGCATCGACCTGAGCTCCTAACCATTCTCCATTAATCCATTGTCTAAGAGTGTTGGATCCATTCTTTATAAATGTGTTATTGAAATAATTTGAAACTTTTATAAAGTCGCTATCATTTTGAACATTACTATATTCAACAAAAGCTGAAGTTCTTTCTGATTCACCAAAAAATATCGAAGTATTAAGATATCCGTCTGCATTTGGTCCTTCCATCGCATTAAATAATCGCTGAGCAATTCTTTTATAATCTGCTTGTTGGTTGGATACATTTGGATTACCTGAATTTGGATCTACATTAAATGGAGGATTATTTTTTTCATCCTCTTTATCTGCTTTGCTATCTAATAAGCCAAGATCAATAAACAGTTTTCGAATTCCGATGAAAACGAAAATTAGTATCAGTAGAGAAACAACTCCGATACCGAGATTTATGATCAGTTTTGGATTCACGTTCTTTGTTCTAAAATGATGATGATGATGGTTAAAAGAAGAAGAGCACCTACAAAAACGGTCAGGCTGGCGTCTGTTTTCTGCACACTCCCGAAATCGAAGTTGTAGATGCTATTCAACATTTTATTTTAGTACTGCCAAGCGTTCATGTAAGCACCAACTTTAAATCGGAGCTCCACTTTTACACCTGCAGGAACCGTCCAACACATTCCGGTAAATGCACTGAAGAATAAACCGGGTGTGGCTACATATCCTTTATTCAATACATTAGAAAATGTGTTTACTGCATCTTCTAAATCGTAGGTGCCTAATGGGCAAGATTTTCCTTCATGTGTTACACCGTAAAACTCTAATGAGTTGGCTAATACGGCTTCCGCTTGATCCGCCGGTGTTACGATAATTTGCACGCCACAAATACCGATAGGGGAACAGCACATCGTACGGATTAAATTGTACACTAAGTTTTCACTGCCATTACTGGTGATAGTAATATCACTTTCTTGTCCATCAGCTGGTGCATTACCGAGTGTACCGACATAATCAGGTGTATAGCCAATGCCTTCCGATACTAATCCGGTTGGATCACCGAATAAAATTTTGTGATCTCTTTTTGCATTGGTTGAATCAACCGTAAACTTGATTGTTCTTGGTGCTGCAATAGATGAAGCCAATACAAAAGAATCTCCACCAACTCCACCGGGTACAACCATATAGATTGGTAGTGGATTAGGATTACCGGCTTTTACATCTTCGGCGTTATGAACGCCTGGGATGCCGGTAGTGGCGATACTACATTGACAAGTTTGATTACAAGCACCGCTTGTAGTTTTAAATTGAGACATTATAAAAATTTAATTAGTTACGCGATTGACTGCAATTATAATGTTCAATTGAACGGTTATGGTATAGGTTTTAAATTTTTAGGTTGATTTGAAATGCTAACGTTGTTATTGTAAATGCAGGTTGAAATATTTTTATGATTATATAAATAAAAAAGCCGGGCACCCAAAAAGTACCCGACTCTACAAAACTCCATTATGAAAAAAACCTAAACTGTATTCACTGGATCTGAAAAGAGCTTATATTTCAATATGCTTACTTTTTTGATGACAATGAAATCTTTTCATTTTTCATTTTGATACACTCATCTAAAATTCTTCTCAGTGTTCTTGCATGATTAGTTTTCAATTCCTTTGCCATTTCCTGAATGTAATTCATTTGAGTTTCAGTAACAGCAAAACTCATTGTGTACTTTGTTTTTTCTTGAAAATTTTCTTTCATTTTAAAATTTGTTTTTTATTAAATAGAATTTAAGTCAACCGACTTAAAGGTGTATTCTGTTTCGTTGTTCAGTGTATTGATGTGATCTACTATTTTCCATAAGCGCTCACCCCTTGAAGGACCAAGGGCAGCTTTAATGCTTTGGTAATCGGTCGGCACTGTTTTTCCAATAATCAATTTCGGACCGAACTTAAATAGTGCTTTAGGAATATCTCCGAAGCTATGCCAGGTGGTTACTACATCAAACATCCATTGCCTTCGATTTCTGAAGAACTTATGAATATCATGCATCTGTAAATTACGTGGTGTATAATTACCGGCATCGTCTAAAAGAATGATGGCATTATGAACGAAGCTTCGTATATGCAAGTAAACTTTTTCATCTTCAAAATCAACTGCATTAATTCTACGCACACCGTTCTTTTGCTCCCACTGATCCATAGCATCTTTATCCCGGATATCGATCAACGGATAATCATTTAATTTATCTTCATTATCGAATTCCTGAACGATAAGGATCTTTCGCGTTTTCATAAATGGCTTTATGAATTTATTGATAGTAAGTGTCGTCTTACCCGATCCATTGGTTCCGATTAATGCAAAGAGCTGTGGTTTACGTTGAGGCATTAATTATTGATTGTATTTACGATTCATATCCATAATTCGACCCGCAAGCTTCTTATTTGATTTCTTCATAAAATCTTTCGAAGCACTTGAAAGCACGGTGTATAAAACACAAGATGCACTATCCGGATTTCCGCTTTCATAATTTTCCAAAATGTTTGAAGCGATACTGTTTAAATTACCGGCACCAGTTTCAAATACTTCATATTTAAGTCCTTCCAGGCCTTTGTAATTATTAGCGCAGAAATAGATATTGGTTAAGCCTTTTTCTTTTAGCGTTTCAATAAAGGCATTAACTAAACTGGCAACTTCTTTTTGCTGTTCTTGATTCATAATTTATTTATTGATTAATTAACTTCTTCCACTTCAACATCCTCCACCTTCGAATCACGTTTTTCTTTTTCTGCTTTGCGTCTGTTTTGGTTGCGCATGGCTTCGAATGCCATACCGGCAAAAGCAGGTCCGCTGCAGATCATGACCAGGTATAAAAATTTCTCCAAGTCGGTCATTTCGCGTTCATCTTTATTGAAGAGTTTGATGTACCATTTTTTGTAAAGTCTTCC
>JAHDHT010000047.1:16945-20909 GCA_020631175.1 Chitinophagales bacterium | reverse complement strand
AATGACTTGATGGAATGGTATCATGAGGAAAAACGTGAAATAGCCAAAATATTAAAAACACTCACAATAACTATTCGTCCTCACATAGATTATATTAGTCAATTCCAAAAAATAATTTCGATTTATGATTTTATAAGTGCCAAAGCTTATTATGCTAATCATATTGATGCAACTTCACCGATTATAAATAAAGAAAAGTCATTTAGCATTATCAATGGCATCCATCCTGTTTTGCTTGAAATTCAAAGAGCCAGAAACAAAACGGTCGTTCCATTGAATTTGAATATGGATGAAGAGTCGAGAATATTGGTAATTTCCGGACCGAATGCAGGAGGTAAATCGGTTAGCTTAAAAACCGTCGGACTTTTACAATTAATGATGCAGTGTGGCTTGCATATACCAGCAGACGAAGGTACCAGCCTTACCGTTTTCAGACAACTTTTTGTAGATATCGGTGATGAGCAATCTCTGGAAAATGATTTAAGTACTTACAGTTCGCGCTTAACGAACATGAAACATTTCGTTCGTTTTGGAGATGCTAAAACTCTGATTTTGATGGATGAAGTTGGTGCAGGTACTGATCCTGTTTTTGGAGGAGCAATAGCAGAAGCTGTATTAAATCATATTTATAAAAAGAGGAGTTTTGCGGCAATGACCACCCACTTTAGTAATCTCAAAGCATGGGCGAGTGAAAGAGATGATGTGCTTAATGGAGCAATGTTATTTGACTATGCAACACTATCACCTAAATATGTAATGGAAACCGGTAAGCCGGGAAGTAGTTATGCATTTGAACTGGCTCAGAAAATAGGATTTCAAAAAGAAATTGTTGAAGAGGCAAAAACCTTAATGGATCAGGGTGTAAGAGATTTCGATGAGTTGATCAATGAGTTGCAGGTTCAAAAGCAACAAGTGCAGGAAGAAGAATCATCCCTGCAAAAAAAGCAAAAAAAATACGAACAGCAGTTTGAAGAATACACAAAGAAAAAAGAGAAATTAGTAGCACACAGAGATAAGCTAAAACAGGAATATCAGGAAAAAGCAACTACAGCTTTAGAAAACTTAAATAAAAAGTTTGAAAATATAATAAAGGCCTGGAAAGAAGATCAGAATAATAAAGCGCTAATTAAGCGATTTAAAGAAGAAATGGAACTGGAAAAGGCTACGCTTAAAAAAGCACAAGAGCATCTGAAAACACAAAAACATGCACGCGTAAACAATGGAACAATTATAGAAGGTTCTATGGTGAAGTTTCTTGACGGTAAAGGTGTAGGTCGTGTACTCGAACTCAGGAAAAATAACGCAATTGTTGAATTCGGGAACCTTAAAACAAAAGTAAAACTGAATGAAATAGTGCTGGTAAATGAAGAGACTAAAAAATCACCGGAACAAAATTTTACACAAAAATTAAATATGATTACCGGTAAGTCACAGTTCGAATCTACTATCGATATTCGTGGTATGAGAATGGAAGAAGCTTTACCTGAAGTTGAACGATTTATCGATCAGGCATTAATGTACAATTTTGATCAGGTTAAAATTTTACATGGAAAAGGTACCGGAGTGTTGAAAAAATCAATACGCAGATTGTTAAAACAAACGAAAGCTGTAAGTACATATAAAGATGAATTACCTGAATTTGGAGGGGATGGAATAACTATTGTAGAATTTTCATAAGAATAATCTTTTTGTAGAAACCGTAGTATCTTAGTCGAAATTAATTTACTTCATGAAAATTGACCATAAAGAATTTTTACCCGGTACGAGCGGAGTCGTAAGTATTGATATTGCAGATCTTCCTTCCGGAACAAAAATTCATTTACCGATTCATGTTTTTAGAAGTGAAACCGAAGGGCCTACCGTTTTGATAAGTGGAGGCTTACATGGTGATGAAGTTAATGGAGTTGAAATTGTCAGAAAAACACTCGTAAATCAGTATTTTGAAAATCTGGAAATTGGTTCTGTAATTGTAATTCCGCTTATCAATATTTATGGTTTTATAAATTTCTCAAGAGCTGTACCGGATGGTAAAGATGTAAACAGGTCTTTTCCGGGAACTTCAAAAGGAAGTCTTGCAAGCCAGGTTGCACATGTTTTAAGCACAGAAATAATTCCGTTGATTGATCTTGGAGTCGATTTTCATACCGGAGGAGCAAGTAGATATAATTATCCTCAAATCAGGTTTTCACCTGCAAGTGAGAAAGCAAAAGAATATGCTATGGCCTTTAATGCACCCGTTAGCATTGAGTCTTCAATAATTGAAAAGTCTTTCAGAGAAACGGCACATAAAATGGGTAAGGATATCATTGTTTTTGAAGGAGGAGAATCCCTGAGATATGATCCTTTGTCAATAAAAGAAGGATTGAGAGGAATTAAAAAATTACTGACACACCTTGAAATGATTCATCCATCCGAAATTGAAAAACAAAATTCAAAATATTTTACTTCGAAAAGCTGGCAAAGAGCAGAAATTTCAGGTCTGTTTATATGGTCAAAGTCAAGCGGGGATGAAGTTAAGGAAGGAGAAGTAATTGCCAGTATTCACGATCCGCACAATACGTACAATTATGAAGTAAAAGCAAAACAGGATGGATTTATAATCGGTCATAATAATGCGCCGGTTGTAAATCAGGGAGATGCTTTATTTCATTTTGCGACCTAGCATTTAAATTTTAGTACTAGCAATGAATAAATGCTTTGAATCCTCCGTATAACATTTTACTTGCATCAAATATTAATCTCTCCGGTTGAACAAGAGAGCCGACTAAGGAGCTAATTCGTGGGTCTTCTGTCACTTTTTTGAAAGCCTTATTTCGAATTTCTTTTGACGGAAATGCCATCCATCCAAAAATTAAAACCTCATCTTCTTTAACTTCTACAGAAGTATAAAAAGACTTTGCTCCATCCATAAACATATCATCACCTATGAATTCAAAGTATCCTGTAGCCCCATATTCTTTCCAGATTTCAGCAACTTTTTCTGCTACAGGTTTATATTCATTTAAGTAAATGCTTTTCAAGGGGAAAACAAATCCATCAATATAGTCAGTCATATCGTTCATTTAATGAAAAAACTATTTCGCTTTTATCTTCTTAACAAGATATTTCATAATCTTACCGGCAACATTAATTCCGGTACAGGTTTCAATTCCTTCCAAACCCGGTGAAGCATTTACCTCTAGAATTAAAGGCCCTTTATCAGAAATAAGCATATCCACCCCTGCAACATCAAGTTTCAGAACTTTACATGCTCTAATTGCAGCCCGCTCATATTTCTCATCAATTTTTATCTTCTTTGTCGAGGCACCACGATGTACATTTGATCGAAATTCACCTTCAGGAGCAATTCTTTGCATCGAGGCAATTACTTCTCCATCCACTACAATAGCGCGTATATCTGTACCTGAAGATTCACTAATAAACTCCTGAACCATTACGCGACAACGAACTTTATTGAAGGCTTCAATTACAGAAGTAGCCGCTTTATTACTTTCCGCCAAAATAACACCAAGTCCCTGAGTACCTTCCAAAAGCTTTATCACTACCGGAGCTTTACCAAGAGATTTTAAGAGTAGCTGAGCATCATCAGAGTAATTGGTAAAACCCGTTTTTGGAAGATTTAAACCTGATTTAGATAAGCGTTGCAAACATTGCAGTTTATCACGTGTACGCAATAAAGCCTCGCTACTAATAGTACTTTCAACCCCCATCATTTCAAACTGCCGAACAACAGCAGCACCGTAAAAAGTTACTGAAGCACCTATTCGTGGAACGATACCATCATAGTAATCAAGTGTTTGTTCATTATATAGAATTTGCGGATTGCCTTTTTCAATAATCATCTTGCATTTTAAAGGATTTAAAACCTGAATCTTTAGATTCGATTTCCTTCCTTCCTCTACCAGCCTAGCCGTTGAATAAAGGGTAGATTTTTGTGAAATAATTCCTATTTGCATGATTTGGC
>JAHDHT010000047.1:14026-16845 GCA_020631175.1 Chitinophagales bacterium | reverse complement strand
TAATCATCTTTCGATCATATTCCGGATATTTTGGACCTAATAACTGAAACTGAAGCCCTTCAGTAGTTTCTTTGATATTCTGACAATGAATCACCGAATTATAAGCTCCTGTATCAACTTTCACATCAATATCTTCTAAATCGAATTCAGGAAAGTCGGCTTTGTCCCTTCTCCCAATGCGTTTTAATTTCTTCATTTTCATGACTTACAGCGTGCAAATTTATGACGAAGTATTGGTTAATAGATACCTTACTCTCAATTAAATAAATATGAACAATTTAATCTGAACCTTTATATCTTGTAAAGGTTTCCATATAGTATCATGTTAGGATTTAACTTTAGTAAATACGTACCTCCCAAAGATCAAAGATCAGAATTTGAAAAATTACTTGATCTTTTTATGCAACTGCTCACTTACACTTCAGGTGATGTTGAAGAAGCTTTAAACTGGCTGACTCAAATCGATAATGAACATGGTCTTACGTCGCCTGAATATGGAATAGGTGATTTTATCAATGATTTATACGAAAACGGATATATCAAAGATGATCTCAATAAGCCCGGCAAAATGCAAATTACTGCAAAATCGGAACGCACAATTCGAAGACAATCTTTAGAGGAGATTTTTGGAAAGCTGAAAAAAGCAGCAAAAGGCAATCATAATTCAAAAGCTTCAGGAATAGGAGATGAGCCTATTGCCGATCGAAGAGATTATCAGTTTGGCGATAGTCTTGATCAGATAGATATGACAAGCAGTTTGAGAAATGCTCAAATTCAACATGGTATTGATGCTTTCAGAATTACAGAAAATGATCTGGAAGTACAAGAGAAAGAACACAAAAGTCAAATGAGTACAGTCTTAATGATCGACATTTCACATTCGATGATTTTGTACGGGGAGGATAGAATTACACCGGCAAAAAAAGTCGCTATGGCTTTAAGTGAATTGATCACTACAAGATATCCGAAAGATACATTAGATATCATTGTTTTCGGTAATGATGCCTGGCAAATAAAAATAAAAGACCTTCCTTATTTACAGGTAGGACCTTACCATACCAACACCGTTGCCGGACTTGAACTGGCAATGAATTTATTGAGAAAAAGAAAAAATTCAAATAAGCAAATTTTCATGATTACGGATGGAAAACCATCTTGTCTTAAAGTCGGAATAAAGTATTATAAAAACAGTTTCGGACTTGATAGAAAAATTGTAAATAAATGTTTGCACCTTGCAGCAAGCTGCCGAAAATTGAAAATTCCAATAACTACTTTTATGATTGCTCAGGATCCTTATCTCCAGCAATTTGTAAGAGATTTTACGGCTGCCAATAATGGCAAAGCATATTATTCGGGTTTGAGCGGTTTAGGAACCTACATTTTTGAAGACTTTGAAAAAAACAGAAGAAAAAATTTAAGATGATAAATATCGAATCGATAAAAACACTGGGCGAATTAAAAAAGAACGGCTGGAAATCAAAAAGTATAAAAGAAGAACTAAGAGCAAATTTAATTTCAAGGTTAAAAAACAATGAAAAAGTTTTTGAAAGTGTAATTGGCTATGACTATACCGTTATTCCTGATATTGAACGTGCTATATTAAGTCAACACAATATTTTATTATTAGGATTAAGAGGTCAGGCTAAAACGAGAATTGCCCGATTAATGACTGACTTGCTTGATGAGTATATGCCTTATATTGACGGTACAGAAATCAATGATGATCCTTTTCATCCGATTAGTCAAACAGGTAAAAGTATCATAGAAGAAAAGGGAGATGATACTCCCATAGCATGGCTGCACCGTTCGAAAAGATATGTCGAAAAATTGGCTACCCCTGATGTTTCAGTTGCAGATTTAATAGGTGATATTGACCCAATAAAAGCAGCTAATTTAAGATTGTCTTATGCAGATGAAAGAGTAATACATTACGGGCTCGTACCAAGGGCGCACCGTTGTTTATTTGTGATAAATGAATTACCTGATTTACAGCCAAGAATTCAGGTGGCTTTATTTAATATTCTTCAGGAAGGAGATATTCAAATCCGAGGCTTTAATATTCGAATGCCTTTAGATATTCAATTTGTCTTTACGGCTAACCCGGAAGATTATACAAACAGAGGCAGTATTGTTACGCCTTTAAAAGATAGAATTGAAAGTCAGATTTTAACGCATTATCCTTCAACACTCGATATTGCCAAGCAAATAAGTGAGCAGGAAGCGGGTATTAACGATACTCAAAAAGATAAAATTATTGTTCCTGAATTATTGAATGATATTATTGAAATGGTCGCTTTTGAAGCAAGAGAAAGTGAATATGTTGATGAAAAAAGTGGTGTTTCGGCCCGACTGTCAATTACCTCAAGAGAAAATTTATACAGCGCAGCTGAACGAAGATCAATTTTAAACGGTGAGGATAAGGTGATTGCAAGAATAGGAGATCTTGCAGGCATTATACCTGCAGTAACAGGAAAGATAGAATTAGTTTATGAAGGCGAACAGGAGGGCCCTTTTTTAGTTGCAATGGAATTAATCGGAAAAGCAATAAGAAAAGTTTTCACGCAGTATTTCCCTGATCCGGAAACTTTTAAAAAATCGAAAAAGGAAAGTCCGTATCAACCTATTATAGATTGGTTTGCTCAGGACAACTCTTTTTCTTTAATGAATGATGCTCCATCAAAACAGCACCAAAGTTTATTGTTAAGTATTCCGGGTTTGCAAAAAGTAGTGGAGTTGTATCACGGAAAAAGATCGCCTGAACAGCAATTATTTTTAATGGAATTTTTATTGCACGGCCTCGCAGAATATTCACTTATTTC
>JAHDHT010000047.1:10921-13926 GCA_020631175.1 Chitinophagales bacterium | reverse complement strand
ACTCGCCTGACAACTCGGCATTACCACCATCGAATTTATATTAACATGAACAGGTCTCTCAGCAGTCCAGTAAATACATTCAGCAATATCTTCACCGGTTAAAGGAGCAATTTCATTATATACTGAATCCGCCTTCTCTTGATCTCCCTTAAAGCGCACAACAGAAAATTCGGTTTCAACCAAACCAGGATTAATATTCGTTACCCGAATACGTTCTTTTAATAAGTCTATACGCATACCGTTTGCAAGACCTTCAACAGCATGTTTACTCGCACAATACACATTTCCACCCGGATAAGATTCAAGACCGGCAATAGAACTAATATTAATAATATGTCCTTTTCCGTCACGCGGCATTAAAGGTAAAACCCTCCGGGTAACGTATAACAAACCCTTTACATTGGTGTCTATCATTTCATCCCAATCAGCAGAATCTCCATCTACAATACTTTCCTTCCCACGCGCCAATCCGGCATTATTTACCAGGATATCAATCCGATCAAAAGTCAGGCTATCAAAAGCCTTAATACAAGACTGTTCATCCCGAACATCAAATGAAAGCGCCGCGCAATCCAATGCACCTAAATCCATTAACGAAGCCTTCAACTCATGTAAACGCTTTTCACGTCGACCTGTAATTACCAATCGATAACCTTTCTTAGCAAACAATTTAGCAGTCGCTTCACCGATTCCGGCAGTCGCACCTGTAACACAAACAGTTTTCATTTTTTTAGCGTTTAAATTCAATTAATTTAGCCATAAATAAACCAATAAATTTGAAAGCAAAAAAACTTCATATCCAGTGCTTGATCATCATCATATGCATGAGCATCCTTCCATCCTGCCAAAACAACCATCCATCCCAAAAATCCCAAACCGAAAATACCATTACAACCAAGAGCAAATCTGCCACACAGAAACAAGCAAACAAGCAAACCGAAAACGATATCGAAATTTGGGATAAAACTAAACTCACAACAGAACTAAAAAATCTGCAAAACTCCGAAATTGTTACAGTCATCAATTTTTGGGCAACATGGTGTAAACCTTGTGTAGAAGAATTACCCTACTTCGAAAACCTGCACAAAAAATATTCAAAAGACCAACTTAAAGTCATACTCGTTAGCCTTGACTTCATTGAAGACATCGACACTAAAGTGAAACCCTTCCTAAAACAAAACCCTCAAAGCTCAGAAATCGCCCTGCTCGATGCCGGTAAACCTAAATATTGGATCGATTTGATAAACAAAGAATGGTCAGGCGCAATTCCCGCGACAATAATAGGCGGAGGCCCTGAAAAGTCTGTAAAAAACAACTATTTTAAGGAAGGAGAAATCGATGAGCAAACTTTAAATAATCAAATAAGTCGAAGATTAGTAAAACAATAAGCAAATTTTAACGTCTAAACTAAAAATTCATTACAAATGAAAGCAATACACCTTTTAACACTCGCATTTTTAACGATCGCCTGCGCCGCTTTTCAACCAAATCATGACCACACAGAAGGTTACCAAATTGGCGATGTAGCAACAGATTTTAAACTCAAAAATATTGACGGCAAAATGGTCTCGATGTCCGATTACGAAGAAGCCAAAGGATTTATCGTCATCTTCACCTGTAATCATTGTCCGTTTTCAGTAATGTATGAAGACCGTATCATCGAGCTTGATCAGCAATTTAAAGAGCAAGGATATCCCGTCTTAGCGATCAATCCAAACGACGACAAAGCATATCCGGAAGATAGCTTTGATAATATGATCGTAAGAGCAGAAGAAAAGGGATTCACCTTCCCGTATCTGCACGATGAAACACAGGAAATCGCACATCAATACGGAGCAACAAAAACACCGCACGTTTTCTTGCTTCAAAAAGAGAACAAAGAACTGATTGTAAAATACATCGGAGCGATCGACGACTCAACCCGTGGAAGAGATATCGAAGAAAAGTATGTAGAAATGGCAATTCAGCAAATAATTGAAGGAAAAGACGTCGATCCCGCAACCACAAAGGCAGTTGGTTGTTCCATTAAGTGGAAAAAGCACTAATGGATTGAAACCAAAAACAAGTAAACAGCAAACACCATCCAGCCCGCTCGAGCGAAAATTAAAAGGAATTACATCCCTTGAAATTCTCGTAAACCTGATCATCTTCGGACTCGGTCTCGTCTTCGTGACCCTAACCGTTATGTATCTTCTCTCCAGCACCAGCTGGAAATGGGAGCAATTCAAATTCCCGAAAATATTCCTGATCTCCACTGTTTTACTCGGTTTCAGCTCATTTACCATCCACAAAACCATTCAATATTTCATCAAAGACGAATTCGAACAATTCAAGGGCGCAGCAGGATTAACATTCCTGCTCGGAACAGGATTTCTAATCACACAAGTGCTCGGCTGGAAAGAACTTCAAGACATGGGCATCTATATCGCCGGCAAACCTGACGGATCATACATGTATATCATCTCCGGCCTCCATGCACTCCACCTGGTCGCCGGCATCGGCATGCTCATCCATCTAATGTTCAAAATATACCTCAAGCTTGGCGACCCCGTCAACCGCCTCCTCTATTTTTCCGACAACAGCAATCTCCTCAAACTCCGCATGATCGCCAGATACTGGCATTTCGTTGACCTTCTATGGGTTTACATATTGTTATTTTTCCTATTCAATCACCTCTGAAAAACGATGATAATTATTTGGGCAACTGCCCCTGCAGCAATCTCAAAAAAAAAGCGGGCTCTGCATAAAGCAAAGTATCGAAACATATTACTTTAATCAGCACAAAGGGCACCGCGCTTTACGCTCCAATCTCCTCTGTTAGGCCTAAGCATCTGCAAATTCGGGTCCGGCTTCCGCTGGTCGCCATACCCGAACAGCAATGCTAAAACCCTAAAAGAGCAGTATTTCCACTACAATCGCTGTCGCAAGTCCACAAAAACCACTTTTAAGTCTGCCAAACAGCCATCCAAACAACCGCAAAAATCTTAATCTCTTCATGGTTAAAA
>JAHDHT010000047.1:4879-10821 GCA_020631175.1 Chitinophagales bacterium | reverse complement strand
ACCCAATCTTGCAATCAAACAGCATTACACTCCTTCATTTAACAGAATCATCCTTGCCAATCAAGCAATGCAATCGAATGGTCATTTTTTAACAAAAGAAAGAGTGCCCGTAATTGCTTGACATACATTGAATTATATATTTAATTTGAATATTTGTATGAATAATGGCAACCTTAAGCAACCGGTTTACGTAATCGCCGGTCTTACTACCGGTAAATTTATTTTTGGGAATGGGTCAGGTAAATTGGGTGAAGTATTTTCGCTCTATTTGCATGACCTATTTTTATTATATATTTTTGTTAAACCTTAAACTGCCAAGAACTAACTGCACGAAACACACTATTATGCGTAAGTCCCTAACAAACAATGACTTACATAAACAAAAGCATTAATATATTAGCAGACAAAACTAAAATAACAAATTAACTTATGGATAATTTTAACACTACTTACTTTGCGTTAAATCGTAAAGGTACTTTCAGATACCTTTCGGTTTTGATGATAAGCTTAGTATGTGCGGGTTTCTTTAATACAGCAAAAGCACAGGTTCAGACCGAATTTCCCTGTTATGCTGTATCAGAAAATAACTCAGCACCTAACGCTTTTTTCACCTACGATGCTGCTACCCAATCATGGACTTTAACCAATGCAACATCAGGTGGTAACTTAATCGAATCTATTGCATACAATCCGCAGGGAGATGTCCTTTACGGTGCTGATGCCGGTACTTTCGGTACCTTTGATGTTGCTACAGGAGTTTTTACACCTTGTGGTACTATCGGTTCAGGTAATGGTGCTTTCGGTACTATTGCACTCGATGATATCGATGGTATGGCATGGGATCCTTGTAATCAGGTTTTATGGGCCACTGATCGTCAGCCTAATGGCGGAGCTAATGCTAACGATTTACTTTTCCAAATCGATCCGGCTACTTGTTCTTTAGTTACCGACGCTTTCGGAGCGGGAGTTGACTATGTTAGAATTCAGGAAGTTTTCGATGGTACTTTAGGTGCTAACGTATTCGATGTGGATGATATCGCTGTAAACCCTTGTACATGTGATCTTTTTGCGATCTCCAATCAAGGAGGTATCGGTGGGGTACTTACGGTGATCGATCAAACTTCAGGTGATATCGATCAGGTAGTATGTGATTTCGCTGCCGATGATATGGAAGCATTAACCTTCTCACCTCTATGCGCCCTTTACGGTTCTACAGGTAATGGTGGTGCTGATCCAAACTCTTTCTTCGAAATCGGTACTTCAGCTAACTTCGCTTCTACACCTTACTCTTGTAATGAACAATTAGTAAGTGATATTAGCGATACATTCGTCGATATTGAATCATTAGCTTGTTTAACAACAACACCTCCAGATTTAGCATTAAATAAAATTTTAGATCCTGGTCAAACACCAATCAACCCGGGTGATAATATCACCTTCTCGATTAATGTATTTAATCAGGGTGGTTTTGATGCTAATAATGTAACCGTTATAGACTATCTACCTTCTTGTCTTACACTGGCAGGTGGTCCTTGGACACCCGTTGCTGGTGGTGTGGAAACTACAATTCCTTTCCTTGCTGCAGGTGGGTCAACTACAATACCGATTACAGTAACAGTTACAGCAGCTTGTCCACCAATGGTGACAAACTTTGCTGAGATTACCGGTTTTGATGATGCGAATGGAAATCCTTTCTTCGATGTGGATTCTGATCCGGATGCTGACAATACAAATGATGGTACACCAATCGATAACGAAGTAAATGATCCTGCTGATGAAGATGATCATGATCCTGAAACCATAATTGTTTGTGATTTAACAGTAACTGCTGTACCTACAAATCCTACTTGTAACGGATTTTCAAATGGATCTGCAATAGCTACTCCTGCAGGAGGTACTGCACCATTTACTTATGCATGGTCTTCAGGTGGCGCTGCCGCAACAGAAGTAAACCTTGCAGCTGGTATATATACAGTTACCGTTACAGATGCTAATGATTGTACTGCTCAGGCACAGGTTCAATTAATTGATCCTCCGGCACTTGCAGTTTCAGTTACGGCAAATGATGCTGATTGTAACGGCGCTGCTACTGGAAATGCAACGGCAACTCCTTCAGGTGGTACTGCTCCTTATAGTTATTCTTGGTCTACAGGCGGTACAACTGCAACAGAAACTGGTTTAGCTGCAGGTACATATACAGTTACTATTACTGATGCTAATAATTGTATCATTCAGGGTCAGGCTGTTATTGGAGAACCTGCTGCTTTAGCGATCTCAATTACAACAGTAGACGCTCTATGTAATGGTGATGCAACAGGCTCAGCAACAGCAAGTGTAACAGGCGGAACAGCTCCTTACACCTATGCATGGTCTTCAGGTGCAGGAACAGCAACAGCTTCCAACCTTGCAGCAGGTAACTATACAGTTACCGTTACAGATGCAAATGGATGTCAGGCAGCAGCTCAGGCAGTTGTTAATCAACCAACAGATATAATATTAACTACCTCATCAAATGATGCTGATTGTAACGGAGCCGCAACAGGTTCTGCAACAGTAACTCCTTCAGGAGGAACTCCGGGATATACTTATCAATGGAGTTCAGGTGGAACAGCAGCAACAGAAACCGGTTTAGCTGCTGGTGTATATACAGTATTAGTTACAGATGCTAATGACTGTACGCAACAAGCGCAGGTTATCGTTAACGAACCTTCGCCAATTTCTTTAAATATTACTGCAGTAAATGCAGGTTGTAATAATGAAGCTACCGGTTCTGCAACAGTTGCAGCTTCTGGTGGAACACCGGCTTATACCTATCAGTGGAGTTCAGGCGGAACAGCAGCAACAGAAACCGGTTTAGCAGCTGGAGTTTATACTGTTGTTGTCACCGATGCAAACGGTTGTACTGCAAATCAACAAGTAGTAATCAATGAGCCAACAAGACTAAATTTAGCTACATCAGTTGTAAATGTAGAATGTAATGGTGATCAGACAGGAAGTGCTTCTGTTTTAGTGTCCGGCGCAACGCCTCCTTATACGTATAGCTGGACCTCAGGAAGTACAACTTCTTCTGCAACAGGTCTTGCTGCTGGTACCTATACCGTAACTGTTACTGATGCAAACGGTTGTGAAGAAACAGCTGATGTTACCATTACTGAGCCTACTGCTCTTGTAGTAAGTATCACGCCAACAGATGCGGATTGTAATGGTGCAACAACAGGTTCTGCAGCAGCTACAGTAAGTGGTGGAACTCCGGGATATACTTACGCTTGGAGTTCTGGTGGAACTTCAGCAACCGAAACAGGTTTAGCTGCCGGAACTTATATTCTTACCGTTACAGATGCAAATGGTTGTGAAGAAATTCAACAAGTTACTATCGGTGAGCCAACTGCAATAGTAAACACAGTTACTACTACGGCTGCAGATTGTAACGGAGCCGCAACAGGTTCTGCAAGTGTATCCTCTGCCGGAGGTACACCTCCTTACACATATGCATGGTCGTCAGGTGGATCAGCAGCAACTGAAACTGGTCTTGCTGCTGGCGTATATACTGTTACAGTAACAGATGCTAACGGATGTCAGGAAATTTCAAATGTATTAATAAATGATGCGGCAGCAATTGTATTAACTCCTTCATCAACTAACCCATTATGTAATGGAGATGCAACAGGAACTGCTTCTATTGTTGTTGCCGGTGGTACACCGGGTTATACATATGCATGGAGTTCAGGTGGTGCAGCAGCTACCGAAACAGGTTTAGCTGCCGGTACTTACACCGTTACAGTAACAGATGCAAACGGTTGTACAGCAAATGAGCAGGTAATCATTACTGAACCTACTCGATTAGATTTAGCTACAGAAGCACAAGATGTTGATTGTAACGGCGCTGCTACTGGTTCTGCTACCGTAACTGCTTCTGGTGGAACACCGGGTTATACTTATGCATGGAGTTCAGGTGGAAGCGCAGCAACCGAAACGGGTTTAGCTGCCGGTACTTACACCGTTACAGTAACAGATGCAAATGGTTGTGAAGAAATAGAAACAGTTATTATTGCTGAACCTACTCCTCTCGTTTTACAAACCTCAACTGAACCGGCTGCTTGTGCAGGATCTGCAACAGGCTCAGCTACAGTTGTAGCTTCAGGTGGAACACCTGCTTATACTTATGCATGGTCATCAGGTGGTACCTCAGCAACAGAAACAGCTTTGGTATCAGGAACCTATACGGTTACCGTTACCGATGCAAATGGTTGTGAAGAAATGGCAACCGTTACAATAACTGAAGCACCGAGTTTAGCAGTTACAATCACTCCGGATGATGTAGATTGTAATGGCACAGCGACAGGCTCTGCTTCTGCAGTAGTAACAGGTGGAACTGCTCCTTATACTTATGCCTGGTCTTCAGGCGGTACTGCAGCAATGGAAGTAAATCTTGTTGCTGGAACATATACCCTTACCGTTACTGATGCAAATAATTGTGATGTTGTGGAATCAGTAACTATTAATGAACCGCTTCCTTTAGAAGTAGTAGTTGATGTTACAAACCCTCTATGTAATGGAGATGCAACAGGTTCTGCTACAGCAACTGTTACCGGTGGAACGGCTCCTTATACTTATAGTTGGTCATCAGGTGGTACTGCTGCTTCAGAATCAGGTCTTGTAGCTGGAACATATACCCTCGTTGTAACAGATGCCAATAATTGTGTATCTCAACAAATTGTTACAGTAACCGAACCGGCAACTTTAACCGTTTCAACTTCTTTTACAAATGTTGAATGTAATGGCGCATCTACAGGAACAGCTACAGCTACTCCTGTTGGTGGAACAGCTCCTTATACGTATAGCTGGTCATCAGGTGGTGCAGCAGCAACTGAAATGGGGCTTGCAGCCGGTATCTATACCGTTACTGTAGTAGACGCAAACGGATGTACTACAGAAGGACAAGTTGTTATTCAGGAACCAACTCCGATAATTGTAAATATTTCTTCTACTAATCCATTGTGTAATGGTGCAGCTAATGGAACAGCTACTGCTGCTCCAATTGGTGGTACACCTCCTTATTCTTATGCCTGGTCTTCAGGTGGTACTGCTGCAATCGAAACAGGTCTTGCAGCCGGTACATATACCGTTACCGTGACAGATGCAAATGGATGTGAAAATATAAATCAGGTTACCTTAACTGAACCAACTCCGATCATTTTAGCGATCAATGGAACGGATGCTCTCTGTAACGGAGCGGCTACCGGTACAGCTACGGTTATTCCTCAAGGTGGAACAGCTCCTTATACTTATGTATGGTCTTCAGGCGGATCTGCAGCAACTGAAACTGGTTTAGCTGCCGGTACTTATAATGTTTCTGTATTTGATGCAAATCAATGTATGGAAATGGCAACAATAACGATCGCTGAACCGCCCGCATTAATTGTTACAGTCAATACAAATAATGTTACTTGTAATGGTGGTTCTAATGGTTCTGCAACTGCCATTGTTGGTGGAGGTACTCCTCCTTATACATATACATGGTCTTCAGGTGGAACTTTTAGTGTTGAAAGTGGACTTACAGCCGGTAATTATACCGTTACAATAACGGATGCTAACGGTTGCGAAGAAATTGTTCCTTTCCAGATTACAGAACCGGCTCCAATTGTAATAACAATTAGTACAACAGATCCGGAATGTAATAACGGAAATAACGGTAACGCTGTAGCTTCTGTTTCTGGTGGAACAGCACCTTATACCTACACATGGAGTTCAGGTGGAAATACAGCAATCGAAAATAACCTTTCATCAGGTACTTATTCACTAATTGTTACCGATGCGAATGGTTGTCAGATGATTTCTCAGGCAACAATTAGCGATCCTGCTCCAATTAATATTAGTGTTTCTACGGAAGATGCAGGTTGTAACGGTGGAACCGATGGTTCTGCAACAGTTACCGTAAATGG
>JAHDHT010000047.1:0-4779 GCA_020631175.1 Chitinophagales bacterium | reverse complement strand
AAGATGCAGGTTGTAACGGTGGAACCGATGGTTCTGCAACAGTTACCGTAAATGGTGGTACTGCACCGTACACTTACAGCTGGTCATCTGGCGGTTCAGGAACGACTGAATCTGGTCTTGCTGCCGGAAACTATTCTGTAACTGTTACAGATGCTCAGGGTTGTGAAGAGATTGCTCTATTCGTAATTTCTGAATCTTCTCTTTTAAATGCTATTACTTCTGGTTCTGACCCAAGTTGTGTTGGAGCAACAGATGGTACTGCTGCTGTGTCAGTAACAGGTGGTACACCTCCTTATACTTATACTTGGAGCACAGGTGCTGCTACTGCTTCTATTACTGGATTAGCTGCTGGTACTTATACTGTAAATATTACCGATGCATTAGGTTGTACTACGTTCGGTTTAGTCGAATTAGTAGATCCTGATCCAATCGAAATAAATATCGTTGGAGTTGATGTTGTTTGTAACGGTGGAACCGACGGTTCTGCTTCTGCTGCAGTAAGCGGTGGAACTCCTCCTTATACTTATGCATGGAATAATGGTGGAACTTCCGTTTCACAAACTTCTTTATCTGCTGGTATCTATACCTTAATGGTAATGGATGCGAATGGTTGTGAAGCAAACGGTCAGGTAGTAATATCTGAGCCTTCTCCAATTGTATTAAATGTAACTACAGAAGATGCCGGTTGTAATGGTGGTACAGATGGTACAGCAACCGTTTCTGTAAACGGTGGAACTCCGGGTTACACATATGTATGGAGCACAGGTTCAACTAATCCTACTATCTCTGGTTTAGCAGCGGGTGTTTACACAGTAACTGTTGTAGATGCTAATGGATGTATTGAAACAGTTAATGCAATTGTAAGTGAATCATCTTTAATCGATGTAGCAATTAATCCAATGGATGTTCTTTGTAATGGTGCTGCCGATGGTTCTGCTACAGCTGTAGCAACAGGTGGAACTCCACCATATTCTTATAGCTGGTCTTCAGGCGCATCAACACAAACTGCTTCTGGTCTTGCTGCCGGTACATATACCGTTATGGTAACAGATGCAAATGGTTGTGTGGCAAATGCTGAAGTTGAAATCGGAGAACCTGATCCATTAGTGATTACTAAAGACTTTATTAATGTTACTTGTAATGGTTTAGCAAATGGTTCTGCTTCAGTTATGGTTTCTGGTGGAACTGCACCTTACTCATACTTATGGAGTAATAGTGCTACCAGTTCTTCAATTTCAAACCTTACAGTAGGTACATATACAGTTACAATCACAGATGCAAACGGATGTCAGGCAGTTGATGAAGTTGTTATCATCCAACCTTCTGCATTAAATGTTTCAGTAATGACTACTCCGGTTACTTGTGAAGCTCCTACCAGTGGAACTGCTTCTGCAGTTGTATCAGGTGGTACTCCTGGATATTCATATAGCTGGTCTTCAGGTGGAACAACAAATATCGAATCAAACCTTGGTTTCGGAACTTACACCGTTACAATAACTGATGCATTAGGTTGTACTGAATCTGCTCAGGGAGTTATTATGCCTCCGGTAGGTTGTTCAGAAAATTGTGATGATGTAGTGCAGGTATTTACAATCGAAGCTGATTGTGATCAGGCAAATGGAAGCTCTCAGGTTTACGTTGCAAGCGATCCAACCGGAACTGCTTATACCTATACCTGGAGTAATGGTCAGACAGGCGTTCTGGCAACTGGCCTTGCAGCTGGTACCTATACCGTTTCAATTTCAGCTCCGGATGGATGTGTTTATCAGGAGACAATTGCAGTTGGTAATACAGACGGCCCTACCATTACAGTTGATAATGTAGTTGATGGCTCATGTACTACAGGTGGTTCTGCTACTTTCACTATTACAGATGGAACAGGAGCCTATACGGTGAACGTTACCGGAGCAACTACTTCGGTTCAAACAGTTTCCGGTGGACTACCAATTACATTCACAGTTAATCCGCTTAACCCGGGTGTAAATACAGTTGAAATAACAGACAATGGAACAGGTTGTACTGATTTTGTAATCGTAGAAATCGATCAGATTGATGATGGAGCAATTACATTAACTGAATCAGTAATTCCTCCGGTTCCTTGTGGAAATAATAATGGATCAATCACTATTACAGTTACTGGTGGTACAGCAGACTTTACTTATTTTGTAAATGGTGCTTTACATACCGGTCCTACTCCTTCAACTTCAGAAACAATTTCAAATCTTACTGCTGGAATCTATACGATTACTGTTGTAGATGCGAATGGATGTGAAGGTGAAGTATTAGTTACAGTTGATGATCCTGGATCAGTTAATCCTCCGGGATTATGGTCAATCGAAAATCCTGTTTGTCCGGAAGATATCGGATCAGTAACAGGAGTTAATCTTGATTTTGCAAACAACTATGTAATATTTAATGAGATTGGAGAAATCCTTTCTGCTTTAAATCCGAACTTGACAACATTGCAATTACCTTCAGGATCGTATGTAGCTCAGTGCTCTACTCCGGCTGGTTGTATTGCCAACTATGCATTCGAAATCGAGGAAGCACCGGATGAATTAGTAATTGAAGCTCAGATAGTAGATGAAACCTGTGAAGGTAACGACGGATCATTAACCGTTGTTTCGATAACAGGTGGTACGCCTGGTTATAGTGTAGTTATTACTGATGCTGCCGGAGCAGTTGTTGCAAATCCGGGAGCTATTCCTGCCGGTACTTATACGATTACAGTTACAGATGCTTTAGGTTGTACCTTGGAAAGAGATGCAACATTAGGTGCTGAAACTCCTTGTCAGGATTGTGATGATGTAATCGACTCATTTGTTATTGAAGCTACTTGTGGTGAAAACGATGGTTCTGCTTTAGTTTCAGCTTCAGGTGATCCAACAGGTACTTTATATACATACACTTGGAGTAATGGCGCAACCGGTACTTTAGTGACCGATCTTGCTGCCGGAACTTATACAGTTATAATTACTGCTCCTGATGGATGTACTTATGAAAGATTAGTGGCAGTAGGTACGATCGATGGTCCTACAGCCGAATTAGTTGCTACTACGGATGCTACATGTGTAGCTAATGGAAGTATTGACTTAACAATTACCTCCGGAGTTGGGCCATTTAATATCAACTGGTCTGGTGCAGCAATTGGTTCAACTACTGCCGCTTCAACAGGTCCTGTTAATATCCCTAACATTCCTGCAGGTACATATACAATTTCAATTGCAGATACCGGAACGGGTTGTTTCGATTATCTGATTGACATCATTGTTCAGGATGATGACGATATTTTAATGTTAACTACATCTAATGTATTACCATCAGCTTGTGGTACAGCTTCAGGTTCTGCTACTGTTATAGTAAATGGTGGAATGCCTAACTACAGTTTCGAGTTAAACGGAGCTGCTGTTACAACTCAGCCTGGTGCATCATACACCTTCACAGGTTTAGCTTCAGGCGGATACACAGTAACTGTTACTGATGCAAACGGTTGTACAAACGATATTCTAATTACTATCATGGATTCGAATGTTCCACCATTAAATCCTTCCGCAGTAATCGTAAATCAACCTGAATGTCCTGGTGACATTGCCTCTGTTTCAATCGTAGCGGGTGGCGTTGATTATTCGATAGCTACATATATGTTATTTAATGCTGCCGGTGCAATGCAAGGTGAATTCACTATGGCACTTCCTGTAGTTACTGTAGATAATGCAGGTGAATACTATGTTTCTTGTGTTGATGCTAACGGATGTGAAACTACTTTACCTATCGTAGTTGAAGAAGATCCGGATGAATTAGTATTCGAAGCACAATTGACTGATCCGGAAGGATGTTCAGGTGTACCAAATGGTGAAATCATGGTCGTATTTACAGGTGGAGGTACAGCTCCTTATACTACTGTAGTTACAAACAGCGGCGGAGCAATAATGCAAAACTTATCTGCTCTTCAACCTGGTGATTATACGATCACAGTTACTGATGCGAATGGTTGCGAATTAGCAAGAGACGTAACTTTAGTTAATGACGATGAATGTGCAGATTTATCTTTAATTAAAACAGTAGCTCCAACTACCGTTTTAATTGGAGAAAATACAACTTATACAATAACAGTAAGCAATGCAGGTCCGGATAATGCAACTAATGTATCTGTACTGGATAATCTTCCTGCCGGAGTAGCATATGTAAATGATGATGCCGCAGGTGCTTATAACCCGGGTACCGGACTTTGGGCTATTGGTACTATTCCTGTTGGTGGTTCTGCTACAATTAATATTGAAGTAACGGTTACTTCAAGTACTGTAGGTGTGAACCTTGCGGAAGTAAATTCTGCAGATCAGGGTGATCCGGATTCAACACCGGGTAATGGTCCTGATACTGATGGTGATGGTGATGTTGGTTCTGAAGATCCTGATGGTACACAAGATCCGGATGATGAAGATGATGGTGATGATGCAATTATAAATGGTTTAGAGCCGGTTGCGGATTTATCATTAGTGAAAACAGTAAACCCAACTACAGCATTAATTGGTGATCAGGCAGTATATACAATTACAGTAAGTAATGCCGGTCCTCAAACTGCTACTAATGTTCAGGTTACAGATCAGTTACCAGCCGGTGTATCTTTTGTAAATGCATCAGGAACTGGTTCTTATAACTCAGCTACAGGCCTATGGGTAATTGGAACAGTTCCTGTTGGAACTTCTGTTTCATTAGATATTACAGTGGTAATTACCTCTGATCAGGTTGGAGTTAACATCGCAGAAATTACAAACTCAG
>JAHDHT010000329.1 GCA_020631175.1 Chitinophagales bacterium | reverse complement strand
ATAATTACAACATTGTAATGTGGGATGTTTTAAGTGCAGATTTTGATACGCGTATTAATAATCAGCAGTGTTTAAATAACGTAGTGCATAACGCACGCCCGGGTTCGATTATCGTTTTCCATGATAGTATTAAGGCAGAAGAGAAATTAAAATTCAGTTTGCCTAAGGCGATACAATATTTTAGATCGCAGGGTTATGGATTTGGGGTACTTTGATTTTTTTTAGTACCTAGTACCTAGTACCTAGTACCTAGTACCTAGTACCTAGTATCTAGTACCTAGTATCAACCACCTCTGGCTTCGTTCCTCAGCCTGTCTCCTCCTTTGGAAGGAGGAGAGAAAAATTTAAACTTAAGTTTAAGCTTACACTTAAACTTTAAAATTGGATAATTCTTGGTAATAACAAATTACCCTTCTTCTATTTTGTAGGGATAAATCTTCCGAACTTCTTTTTTTTCATCAATATTTAATTCTTCATAATTTTTTTGATAAAGTTTCTGACTTTCTTCATCCCACATTTCAAAATAGGCTGCTTTTAATGCATTGTGTATTGAAATATAGACTGAATACTTTACTCTTACATCATTTTTTAAAATGATTTTTGCTTTTTCAGGGCTATCGGATTTTTGTGGATCAACTCCTTTATTATTTACAAAGTCTTTAATTACTTTTTTTAGTTCATCAATACCGGTTTGTTGATTATTTATTAGAAGCTCGTTTTTTGCATTAACGAATAAATTTAAAACATTGTGTTTTTCTTCTTCAGTTATGATTGTTTCATCTTTTTCCGGCATGGGCGGAAGTTTAACGGTTAGGCCTTTGTCTGAATCTACTGTGGTGATAATTTGAAAGAAAGTTATTACAAACCCAAAAAGCAAAACGAAAATAATAAGGAGGTTTCTTGTTTTTTTATCCATTGCACATTAGATTCTTAAAATATGAAATAATGTAAATTAATAATTTTAGATTCAACCACCGCTGGCTTCGTTCCTCAACCTGTCTCCTCCTTTGGAAGGCGGAGAGTTTCCCGTTTAGTCGTGTTAAAGAGAAGATGCTTGGGTGGTTGAGTGCCGTCTAATTTAAACTATAAAAACGCTTAAACTTAAGTTTAAACTTACACCTAAACTTAAAAACCTATTACTCCTTAATAATCTTCTTTCTATAAATCTCCCCATTCACCGTTTCTGCTTCAACGATATAAATTCCGGCGGCTTCATTTTGAAGACTGTATAAAGATTGCTCGCTAAATTCCGCAATTAAATTACCAATCATATCATATACCCGCACCGTTTGAAGTGTTTTCTCACTATTAATTTGAAAGTGCTGTTCTACCGGGTTTGGCAAAATGTTAAACTCAAATTCATAAGTTTCAATATTATCGATAATATCTTCTTCGACAGTGATAACATATTCAAAGAAATCGCATAAAATTAAACAACATGAATCAGAAGCCGCTGTATTAAACACTAATGTGTCTACACCAGTAAAATCTGTAGTGGCTATATATTGTACCGTCTGGTCTTCGCCAATTGCAATTCCATTTAAACTACTTTCATTTTGGATAGAGTAAAAGAAACAATTATCAATAGTGATATTAAGCGTGTCTCCCTGGGTGACCGTTAGCGTATCCTGAATGAATTGATAGGGTGGTGGTAATGGACAAGAAACCTCAACGATTTCTATTGTACCGGTATCACATTCATTTTGACTGTTACATACAACATAATTAATTGCAGTAGGTCCTGCTCCGGCGTAGGTTAAATCAATAATCATTTCACCTGTATTTGAATCCCAGGAAATAAGCACATCAGCCGGCATATCATAGTCTGTTAAAGTAAGATCATCTCCATTAGGATCTTCATCGTTCTCTAAAGGATTTAAAGTGACCGTTCTGCACGAGCCTTGAATAATACCAAAATCATCTTCGGCAACAGGAGCAGCAGACTCGACAGATAAACATTGTAAATCAAAGTTTATAGTAGTGTCAATAGCATTTACCCAAGGTAAAGCATTTGAACTGGTGTTAAAATACGCCCAACTTAATGAAATGGGATTTACAATTGCGCCATCAAAATCACCGGTAATAAATGGTACTGTTTCTAGGTCAGTACAATTATTTGATTCAAATTCCCATTTTGATAAAACTCCATCTTTAGTAAATGCAAACGTATTAGCATTTATAAGTTTAAGTTTATTAAAACTAGAATTTAATGGAACATAATTATAAATATTCAGTTCCGTTTGGTTCGAACGCCATGCTTCCTGCACATTCAATTCCTGATTTAAACGGATAATATAAGAAGCATTAAAATTTTGTCCACCTCCGAACAAATCTCCGTGTGCATGGCCATGTAAAACATATTCGCCATTTTCATCTTTTATTCCTTCATCGATATAATTATAAAAGTCAGGATTAATTACTTTTTGAAAAATTAAAAACCCATCTGTATCCATTCTGTAAATTGCAGAGGTAGGACATCCTTCATCACATCCCGGTTCAACTGTTCCTAAAAATGTAATGGTGTTTTCATCCGAATCAATAATTTCATGAATTTCAGAACCATAATATGCAAAGTAATTCGGATCATAATGCATATTTACTGCCATGGTTACCGTTCCGTCATGTGTTATGCGATTCACAATACTACTGTGATCAAGAATATTTGTTTGTCCGCCCGGAAGTTCCTGGGTGTTATAAATAATCCATATTCCTTCCGAATCAGCAGTAATATCCATCATCTTTTTGTTTCCGTAACCTTGCCATGCAGTATAAGATGTTTCAGTATAAATCCATTCCTGATAAAAATTTTCATCGGCTTTTAAGATGACCGGATTATTATTAAGAATATTATAACCGATAGCATAAATATTATTTTCAAACCAATGAAATTCTCTTATTCTGGTTAATTCAGCAAAGTTGATTGTTTGCTCATAAGCAATTTCTAAATCGTTATCATATCGACTTAGTTTGACGCTATTTTCGGGAAGGAGTGGATAAAAATCCTGCCAGAAAAAAATGAGCTCGTTATTTCCATTAAATAGATGCCCTGCATATTGTAAAAAGCTGTTAAACACTTTGGTTTGAAGTAAATTTCCTTCTAAATCTGTTTTAGTTAATACATATTTATATTCAGTGGGAGCATCACCAATATATGGATCGGTAGGAAGCGCATAGTGAGAAAGTGTAAATATTTCAGATCCATTAGTGATTACATCATCACTTTGTTGCATCGGATTATAATTATAGTCCAGATTCCAGCTAGTAGCTGATAACTGAATAAATAAAAATATACTTATGGAGAGGGTAAATATTTTTTTCATATTACAAAGATGAATAAAAGGGATGAGAGGTTGTAGCTCAATTTTTACAGCTTGTTTTTGCTTTTTTGGA
>JAHDHT010000046.1:6982-21174 GCA_020631175.1 Chitinophagales bacterium | reverse complement strand
ACCGGAAGCATACCATCCATAACTGATAAATTTATAATAAGACTTCATATAGTCTTCAGTCAAAGAAGCATTATATCCACTCTCTCCTTCCAAAGCAAAATTGGTAAGCAGTTCAAAAGAATTCAAGCCAACCCAATTACTTGTCGTTGCATAATTTTCAGTATTGACTCCATATCGCGGAGTTGCAGGAATCGTTTCAGCTAATGCAAGTCGAACCGAATCTCTTTGATTGCCCGTCATGCTGTTATAATTTAAATCATAGGCAAAAGCCATGTGAACTCCACCGAAATGATGATAATTATTCCAGTTTAACAATGGATCACCATATACAATTTGTGCCCATGTACTCATTGCCTTCCCTAACATTTCTGCCCTGTCATCATAATTCATTCCGGTATCATTGTCGAACTGCCCGGCCATTACTAAACATTCAAAGGCCTCCAAAGCCATTACACTTGATAGCAAGTAACGATCTTTATTAGATACACCATTAAGTATTGTCAAATCGCCACTTACAAGGCCTGAATAAAGCGCAGACTTATTCCATTTTCCGGCATTACTTATTCTTCGATTACCAAAAGCATCAGCTCCATAAGAACTGTTATGGTTATATAAGCCCGGGTTATAAGATAAATGCATTAAGGTTGTATATGCATGTAACTGCTTAAAAACCTCCTGCCCTGCCTGGGTATTTTGCAGCCTGTCCTGAATCTCAGGAAGATCGGCAGGGCCAAAATAAATTCTTGGATGGATACCTGAAGCCGGCACTATAGAAATTGAACGTAAACTGCTTGTATCGAAACTAAACGTTTTAGGCCCGAAAGTACCCGCAGGAAAATTGTTCCACTGATCTGTGAAGCCACCTTGCTGCGATTGCGCTGAACAAATTTGATATGAAAAAATTAGGGTGAAAAGTACTTTAATAAACCTGATCATATAAAAAGCTTCTTCGAAATATGTTTGTATTCGCTCATTTGGCTCTCAAAATATTAATTTTACGTAAGTTTCTGTGGAAGGATACTGAAATTTGCTTTCAACAGCACATTCACTAACCATTTATGAATGATTTATCTCAACTTGCCGAATATTATCAACATCAACCTCGATTGAAGGATTCAGGTCGGCTTGATCAATTAAAACAAATTGAAGAACCTTCAACGGTTATCCATTTTTTACTTGGAAATTTATATTCAAAAGAAGGTGATCTGAGCAATATGATTCATCATCTTATAAAGGCATGGTCTGGCAAGCTGTTAAAAGATGCAAGTATTCTTGAGTATTTTAAATCAAAAAATGAATATTTCGTACATGATCTTGTAAGCATTGGAAATTTATTAAGAGGCTTTATCGGTGCAAAAGAATCTGATGTTTTTTATTCTGAAATTTTAAAACTTCAGATGAATGATCAAATCGTAAACCGAAGTACCACAGTTGAATATTTAAGAAAGAAAAACAACTTTAAAAATTATCTTGAGATCGGCGTTTTCGTTGGTCAAAATTATCTTCAGGTGCAGCCTGAATTTGCTGTAGCTGTTGACCCTGTTCCAAAGATTCCGAAATTAGAAGAATTACCGGGTCATAAAAAATATTATCCTATTCCAAGTGATGATTATTTTCCGGAACTATGTAAAAAAGATTTTCCGGATGGATTAGATATCGTATTTATCGACGGATTACACACCTATGATCAATCATTAAAAGATGTTATTAATTGTTTGCCTTTTTTAAATTCGGATGGATGGATAATTATGCATGATTGCTATCCTAAATATGAAGCAGCTTCATGGCCAAGCATGGAAAAATCAATGCAACATCCAACTTTTAAAGGGGTATGGAATGGAGATGTATATAAAAGCATTTTATGGTTAAGAAGTTTTAGAAACGATTTAGAAGTTTGTGTTTTAAATAAAGATCATGGACTTGGTATTATTCGGAAAAAAAAGCCGGGTATGATGCTTTCATTCAGTGAAAAGGAAATTAAAGAAATGAACTACGAATTCTTTGAAAAGAAGGCGCATCATTACTTAAATTTAAAAAATGTAAATTCATTCACAGACCTGGATGAACTATTCTCATGAACAGACAATATCAAATTAGGAAATTACTTCGCAAACCGATTGCATGGTACAGAAGAAAAAAAGAAACGGAAGCTACGGGTTTCTGGAGAGCAGCATTAGAATTACATTCTTATAGTAAGGCTTTATACGATTATGCAGATCACAAAATTGAAAAGCCTGATATGATGTATGATTTGAAAGTTGATGAGCAAAGTGTTTTTCTTGATCTTGGTGCTTATATTGGAGAATGGACGGATAACATTTTAACAAAAGGAAATCCAAAAGCTGTTCATTTATACGAACCACATCCGGGCTTAGCTAAAGCCTTAAGGGAAAAATATAAAGGGAAAGACAATATCCATATTCATGAATGTGGATTAAGTGATTCTTATTACGATACTACTTTTTATTTCGCAGATCAGGGATCTTCAGAATACCGGGAAGACAATGAACAAAATTTTCAAGGTAAGCCGGTTAGTGTTCAAATGAAAGATGCCTATCTCGAAATAAAAGATATGCCACAAATAAGCTGCATTAAAATCAATATTGAGGGTGGAGAATATCCTGTACTAGACAGACTTATCGAAAATAATGCGCTTTCAAAATTTGATACTGTTATGGTGCAGTTTCATGAATGGATACCCAAAAGTTATCAAAACAGAAATAAAATCAGAAGAGCACTTCGCAAAACACACAACTGCGAATGGTCTTACTTTTTTGTATGGGAAAAATGGACATTAAAATAAATGGAAATCCAACTTTCTATATTAGTTGTTTTTTTTAATAATCAACGGGAAGCACCTAGAACGCTTTATACCCTTTCAAGCGATTATCAACAAAATATTGAAGGTTTACAATATGAAGTACTTGCATTAGACAGCAATTCATCAGAACCTTTATCAAAGGAAATAGTTTGTGCTTTCGGCAATGAATTTCAATATCATTATGTAAAAACAGATTATCCATCTCCTGTTGAAGCTTTACAGTTTGGACTAAAAAAAGCCAAGGGGAAATATGTAATGGTGCTTATTGATGGTGCTCATATGTTAACACCAAACATTTTGTCTCTTTGGTTGAAAGCATTAAAAGCTTATGATGACCCTTTTGTAATTGTACAACGATTCCAGTTAGGTAGATTCAAACAAAACTTCAATTTACAGTTTGGATATAATCAAGAAAAAGAAGATGAACTATTAAATTCTATAGATTGGAAAAATAATGGCTACCTATTGTTCGATATTAGCAATTATGAGCAGGCAGTACATTGGTGGTTCTCTCAACAATTCGAGAGTAATTGTGTCATTCTGAAAAAAGAGCATTTAATTGAATACGGTTCTTTCAATAAACCATTCTATACTGTTGGTGGAGGATTTTTAAATCTCGATTTATACAAAAACGCTATGGAAGATGATCGCACTCAAAATGTTATGCTTTTGGGTGAATCAACATTTCATCAATTCCATGGAGGAACAACTACCAATGTTGAAAGAAACGAATTAAAACTAAAAGAGTATCGGGAAGAGTACAGAAAAATAAACAATGCACATTTTGCGGTTTCAGGTAACTACCAAACACACTATTTAGGAAGTATACATCCTACGAATAAGAATCAGGTTCAGTTAAAAAAGTCTGTATTTTTTTATTCGAATATCGCAAGGGAATTATTTGATTCGAATAAGATTGATCTTGCAATGGACTTTATTAATTATTCAGCAAATAAATTTCCTTTTAATATAAATATCCTGAAAGTAAAAGCTAATTTTCTGAAAAAGCTTGGAAAAAACGAAGAAGCAATTAGAGTTGTTAATAAGGCAATTGAAATAGACCCTATTGATATCAGTTTACTATTATTGAATGGTGAATTATTGTATTTACTCAATAAAAAAACTTCGGCAATAGAATTATTTAAAAAAGTAATTCAATTAAATCCGGGCAATCCTGGTACCTATATTAGAATTAGCCGCTTTTATCATAGATTAAAAGAATTTGAAAAGTCTAGATCCTTTGCAGAAAAAATTTTAAGTTGCAAAGAGAAGCTTGAAAATGAACATATTTTTTGCAATACGCTTATCTATTTGTACAATAGAAAATTTCATGATCTTTTAAACGAAGTACTTAAATCAGCGAATAAAATTGATGGAATAGATTATAATTTCAATTATAAATTTATTGAACTTTCTCAAAAGAAATCAACTCTTTCATCCGATGATATGAGAATGATATTTCAACTGTATAAAAATCACATTGGCACAAATGAAATTTTTGATGATTTTACAGAATCCCTTTTATCTCAGTCCGATAAAAGATTGATTGAGGAATATTGTGAATTTGAGGAAGAAAAAGGACGTCATTTTGTAGCATCTTATACTAGAGCAAAAAAATTGGCAAAAGAAAAAAGATTTAAAGAATCTGCAGAATTTATAGATAATGCACTAAATCAGACTGCCAACAAAAGTAGATTATGTAAATGCCATAAAATACAAGCAAGAAATTATGAATCTCTAAATTTATGGAAAAAAGCAAAAAAGCATAATATTGAAGCGCAAAAAATACAACCAAATAACTTATCGCTTCAAATATTTGAATTAAAAGCTATAACTAAAACTGAAGATTACAATTCATTAAAAGATGCTTATAATAAAATTAGTCTGAAAAACCTTAATGTTCCAATGAAAAAAAGAGTGTACAGAATAATGATTAATGCAGCAAAAAATGAAGAATCAAACTCAGAACAGCAATATTTTAGTGACTTACTTAACTCTATAAGCAATAAGTAACAAAAATGCTTTTTAGCACAATAACGTTTACCTTTTATTTTCTACCGCTATTTCTAATAGTCTATAGCTTATTGCCTGATAAAAATCAAATCAGAAACATTTGGTTCTTATTTGGAAGTCTTGCTTTTTATTATTGGGGAGAACAATCATATATTTTACTAATTCTTGCATCAATTCTGCTTAATTATAGCTTTGCCCTGCTTATTGATAAATATAAATCCGCTATATACCTCGTCACAGGTGTTGTTTTAAATCTTTCGCTTTTAATATATTTTAAATACAGCAAATTCATCTTTAATAGTTTACCCTTCATTGATCAATTACAAGATACATCAATAGTAAAACATATTGACTCCATATACTTACCACTTGGTATCTCCTTTTTTACTTTTCAGGGTGTTGCTTACTTAATTGATGTGCACAAGCAAAATATCAAAGCTGACAAAAACATTATCAATATAGCATCATACATTGCTATGTTTCCTCAATTAATTGCCGGTCCAATTGTAAGATATCAAACAGTAGTATTAGCCTTAAATAATCGTCAGGTCAATTATAGGAAAATATTTTGGGGTATATGTCTGTTTATTATTGGTTTGTCATATAAGATAATTCTCGCCGACAATCTTGCAGAACCGGTAGATCGTATTTTCAATCTACCAATAAAACAAATTACGACACCGTTAAGCTGGTTTGGAAGTATCGCTTATAGTTTTCAAATTTACTTCGACTTCTGCGGTTATTCTACAATGGCTATAGGATTAGGTTTTATTTTAGGTTTCAAATTTCCCGTGAATTTCAATTTTCCTTACAAAGCAACTTCCTTAACTGAATTCTGGAGACGATGGCATATTACATTATCAAGCTGGTTCCGTGATTATTTATATATTCCACTTGGCGGAAATAAAAAGGGAAATATAAGAACTTACTTTAACCTTATAATCGTTTTTATAATCTGTGGCTTCTGGCATGGAGCCTCATGGAAATTCCTTGTCTGGGGTCTATTTCACGGTACATTTTTAATTATTGAAAGACTGGGATTTAAACGTATTTTAGATAAAATACCTTCATTCATTTCTAATGTCTATACTCTTTTTATTGTATTGATAAGTTGGATTATTTTCAGGTCAAAATCATTAGATCAAAGTTTTGCTATGATAAAATCTTTACTTGGCTTTAATCCAGAGGCCAAAATTAAATATTGGAACCTGGCAGAATTTTTAAGTCCGTTTATATTTTTAATAATGTGTTTTAGCCTACTTCTATGTTTTCCACTTGCAAACAAAATTTTTTTCTCCGATGATTATAAAACAAAAAGTATTGCATTCTCTGATGACCTACCTATTATTAAATTTCAGTATGTTTTTTATACTGGCATACTTATACTATTTTTCATTTGTATAATGTTTATGAATAGTCAATCATATGCACCATTTATTTATTTCAGATTCTGATGAAGTTTAAAATCGTATATATCGCTTTTTTGATTTTCTTAACTGGAACTAGTATTTTTGGATACTTTGCAAGCACTGAAAACAATGTTTCAATCGAGGAAAGAAGATACCTTACTATGTTTCCAAAAGAAACTAAAGAGGGCTTCTCTGAATGGATAAAAGACTTCGAAAAATACAGTAAAGATCAATTTCAATTTAAAAAATTCTCCCAACGTGTTTATAATACACTTTTGTACAGTTTAAAACACGAATCTGTTAAAACAATAAAGTATGGAAAAAACGGATGGATATTTAACAATAATGAACAGAATATAAATCAATACAAAGGGTTAAAAAAATATTCCATAAAAGGCATACAACGAACAACAAGTATTATTAAAAAACATCAGATTTATTTTGAAGAAGATAATAACATTCCATTTATAATATTTATTGCACCAGATAAACACTTGATATACCCTGAATACTTGCCTGAATATATGAATCAATACAAAGGTAATTATGTGAATTTGAATCGAATAGAATCTTCTCTTAATAAATCAGGTATTTCTTGTTTAGCAATTCCTAATAAAATACTCGAACAGAAGAATGAATACGGTCTTCTATACCAAAAAAAAGCAGCACATTGGAATTCGAAAGGAGCATATATTGCATATGCTCATTTAATCGACCATCTAAAGATCAGATATCCGAATTTAAAAAAACTTAACATAGAAGAATTACAAGTTTACACTACAGAAATAAAGCAAGATTTCAATAGTTATATATATGGCTTAACCGATGAAACTAACTTCGAAACTGAAGAAAGATGGATTGCACCCTATGTAGAAGCTAAAACTAAAATATTCGACAAGGGTAAATTTACAAAAATTGATAGCAGTAAATTTGACTTTAGAATTTTTCCGGAAATTTATACGACAATAATTGAAAACCCGGAATCTGACGGTCCGGTAGTCTTATTAATTCGGGACTCTTTTAGCATCGAAATGTTACCATTTTTAAAACATTCATTTTCGAAGATTATTCTTGTTCATCACATATTTGGACAATGGGACCCTAATGTGATATTAAATGAAAATCCTGAAATTGTGATCTTTGAGATTGCACAAAGAAATCTAAATAAAATAGTAACGACACCCAACTTTAATTAGACTCCTTTTTTAAAATATATTTTCTTCTATATTTCAAAATTGGCTTTTCGATATATGCATAGGTAAAAGACGCTATCGCTAATATCAATACAAAATAAATCGGGAAAAGCGTTAAACTTAACCATACATTATTAAAAATGGAATTTTTATCTATGATACTAAACTCCCAAATTATAATAAGTACAGGTAAATGAAATATGTACATTGCATATGATCTTTTACCAAAGTAGGCTAAGAATTTATTATTCAAGAAATCATAAGCTCTTTGTCCCTTATAAATAGAAAAAACTATAAAAAATATAAACAGATTTATCAGCCATTTAGATATTATATAGTTGTAATCAAAAAACCAGTTGCCGGTTAGATGCCCATGATGTAAGGGGTTATGCATCCCAAAATAATACCATTTAACAGGATAGTCCATTGATATCCCAATAAGATAGTTTGCAGCTAAAACTATAAACAAGATCAAAAGTGTAATTAATGCATAAACTCCTGCGTTTTTTAACCATTTAAAATCAAACAGAACAATTGATATTCCCAAAGCGAAAGCTTCCAACCAAAATAATGTGAATTCATAGGTCATATATCGAGCAATTATCGGGTTATATGTTTGTTCAAAAGAACGAACACATAACAAAGTCAAAATTGGTGTTAGAAATATTAAGCTAAAGCATAAAATCTTCAAAAATCTCTTATTGAAAATTAAAATAATAAAGGGAAGAAAAAAGTAGAACTGCTCTTCGAGACTTAAAGACCAAAAATGCCCAAGAAAAGGATGCCCGGTAAAATCAACAGCAGGATTAGAAAATTTGATTACATTAACTCCATGTAATATAAAATACCATATGTGTTCATACTGATATTCCCAAATGGCTTTAAAAAGTTCCGTTTGATTTTTCAGCAAGAAACTCAGACTAAAGAAAAGTAAAATAGCTAAATAGTAAAGTGGGAAAATCCTAAGAACTCGATTAATAAAATAATTTTTAAAATATAGTATTACATTACTTTTATCGGATTTAATCAAAATCCTTCCAATAAGAAATCCGGATAGTAAGAAAAAAACTCCCATCGCAATCCACCCCGTCGGAAAATGTCTCAAATCCCAATGAGTGAGTAAAACCCAGATACATAATATACCACGTATTCCATCTAATTCAGGTAAGTATGTTAGTTGATTGGGCTTTGTCTCCATTAGTTTCAAAAGTACACAATCCTATCTAATCATATAAAACGAAATTCGATTAACTTTGCTATCTAAGAAAACACCATTGAACAGATCAATTGCAAAATTATTAGAAAGCATATTTAAATGGACCGGCCTTGTCTTGTCTTTACTAATAGTCTGCAATTTCATATATATCATTCTAAACGGCCCATTAGGCCTTGGACTTCATTTGGATAGTTGTATTACCGTTTTCGAACAATTTGGAAAGTACTGGCTAAATAAAGGCTTAATTGGAAAAATTGGCTATTTGACAGAAGCGTCACTATGGCCACATCCTAAAATATTTATCCGCATTGGTACAATAATAAGTTATTATACCACCGGTGAAGTTTCAATGAAATTTATTGATCTACTGGGTAATTTGGGACTCATACTAAGCAGTGGGTATCTGTTTAAAGAATACTTTTACAATCGTAATTGGTTTCTTTATACTTTTCCAATTGGAGCCTTATTATTAATAACTACATATGCACCCTTAACAATGCCAAATTTCTGGACTGTCTTAATTATGGGGGTGGGTTATCATTTGATTCTTTCGTTGGCAGCCTACAAATTAATGCTCAACGAAAAGCATTTTTTTGCAATTATACTTTTACTATTAAGCACATTCAGAAGTGGAGCTGGATTTATTGTGTGGTTACCGGTGTTTATGTTTTTCATTGTCTCAATTAAATACAAGAAAAAATCCATAACTGAATTTTACCCCTATTTAATCTCTGCAATAGTTGCTGCTTTTATTTTGTATTTCCACACATGGGACCAACAATTAACCGGTATCAGAATGAATTCAAAACCTGATATAAATATATTTAAAAAGATTTTATCAATTATACTATATGGAATTCAACTAACGGGATCTTACTTTACTTCAAAGGCTTTTTTATTTTCTAAATCCAACATTCATGATTTAATAATAGGTTTAATTGGACTTAGCGGATGGATTTTTTTATTACTTAAAACAGACTGGACAAATAAAAAACATATCGTTTTAAACGCAAGCATATTGCATTTCTTCACTACAATTATGATGATCGCCGTTCTTTCGGATAATCCGGAAAGATTAAATGAGTTAAGTCAGGATAGATATATCTTTTATTCAATTTTCTTTTGGATTACCTTGTACACCTTGTGTATTACCATATTTGATGAACTTAGTTTTATTTTCTCTATCTGCCTCATCCCTATAATATTTGTTATTTGCCTAAATACCTTTAAGAGTTTTGAAAAAAGTGACATAATAATTTCTACAGAATCAAAATTATTGCGAAAGAAAAAATTCTATGATAATATATCAGGAGATGTTTATTCTAAAGCAGGTTTACAGCCAAGAAATTGGAAAAGAGGTGTAAAAGCATCTGTTCATAATGCTTTATGTGATGGTGTTATTAATCTGAATATTATTGACGATATTCTTAATGTCGAGGCATCTGTTGACAGTTTAGAAATTATGGAATTAATGGCTCTTGAACCAATAGATTTTTATCAATATAAATACGGGGACTATTATAAAATAAATGTCTATGTAAAAGACTTTGTTTTTGACTATTTCTATGTTAATATGAATGATAAATTTTATCGATCTAATTCAGAAAACACTTCAAAAATGAAAGGTGGTTTCAAAAAGTTTATGTTTTACCTTAAAGACGATAAAGAAAATCCTGAAATATCATTTTATGTCCCCTACTTTAAAAATCGATTAATACAAGTAAAAGCAGTTGAAAATTATCATCGACATTTCAAATTAAACAAACCTCAATTTTTCAAAAAATATAAACTAAAGCATCATAAAGCTATTTCCAAAAGAGAAGAAGAATTTGAAGAACTTTTGGGAGACACATACAAAGAACCTTGTCAAAAAACAATTTATAACTCATTAGGTTTTACCATGTATGAGCATGCACTAAAAGAAGAATACAAACCCTACTTAAAATAACAATTACCAAACAACCGATATCATATTCTCCGGATGATGTGAACTGGCAAAAAACCAGGTCTCAATAGCATATCTTCTTTTTGTATAAGCAGAATTATAAGAAGTAACATGCAAATTCATATGATCAAAAAAGATTGCATCTCCGGAATTAAACTTCGGACTTACGGGCTTTATATGCGGAAACTTTTCCTTTACAAAATCATGAGAAATTGCCCAATCAAAATGCGCACCATGTGTCCCCGTTTCTAATATTTCATTTAATCGTTTAGGTAAAAAATCCATACCCGGTCTTTCTGTTCCGGGACCGCAATCTGTTAAAGCCATCCAAAGATTAATACTTTTAATATCCTTTCCCATAAATGCTCCATCCTGATGCCAATCTGCATTTCCTTTCAATGGCTGCATTCTGCGAAGCACCCATTTTTTAAATGATAAACAAGGTTCATCATCCAGGTATTCGGCTAGTAAAGATTTTAAATCCAGTTTATCAAATGCTTTTAAAATTTTACCGCTTGCTCTTGGTGAAATTAATGCCCACATAGAGCCGGTACCTCGCATCCACTTTAAATCTTCTTTAATACTTTCCTTATGTTTTGGAGTGCGAGGAATTTTATACCATAAATCAGAATCTTCATCTCTTTCCTGATCTTTGTTTTTTTGAAAGTGATTCAACACCTGATCTATACTTCTCCTTAAATCCACCACATCATCCGCTTCTAAAAAATTTCGAACGATTAATGCTCCATGATGCCGAATCGAGCCCGCAAGCTTCTCGATATTTAAATCCTTTACATCCACTTCCGGAATATCATTATGTATTTCAGGAAATGGATTATTAAATTCAGGAGGACAAGCGGAGTTTATATTTGTTGAGTTGTTTTTCTCTAAATGTTCAAAAGCGCGGATTCTAAGGTTTCTTAAATAAACCTCTACCCATGGATCATCAACTTTATCATTGATTTGCTTCAACTCTAATACGGCTTTTGACCACTCTTTTTCGGCTATCAAACCCTCTATATAATCCTTTATTTCAACTCTTTTCATAATTAAAACGATCAAATCAAAGTTAGAAAAATCATTTTAACCAAAAGGCTCATTACATTTACATAATGCAAGTAACAGCAATTATACCGGCAAGATATGCTTCAACCCGACTTCCGGGAAAGCCCTTAGCTTTAATTGGAGACAAAACAATGCTTCAATGGGTATATGAAGCTGCAAAAGATTGTACATTAATTCAAAGAGTAATCATAGCCACTGATGATGAACGAATTTTGAATCATGCAAAACAATTTAATGCTGAAGCTTATTTGACAAAAAGTGATCATCAAAGTGGAACAGACAGAATTGCAGAACTTGTCGAAAAACTTCAAATCAAAGGCTATATTATAAATGTTCAGGGAGATCAGCCATTTCTCGATCCTGATCACCTTCATCGGTTGATCAGTTTTACTATAAAAAAACAATACCCAATCAGCACGTTGTATTATCAAAAAACTACGGATGAAAACAATCCTAATCGGGTGAAACTGGTCATCAATCATCAAAATAAAGTACTGTACTTCAGCAGAAGCAGTATTCCATCCATCCAAAAAGAAAAACAGCATTTAATAAAGACCGGTAGTCCATCCATCCAAATAAAACAAAAAATACATATTGGCATTTATATGCTTAGTGCTGAAATATTACCTGAACTATGCAAATTACCTCCCTCCTTTTTGGAAAAAACAGAGCGGCTAGAGCAATTGAGATGGATGGAAAATGGCTATGATATTTACGCTTTCGAAAGCGATCAGCCAGGTTTGTCGGTCGATACAAAGGAAGACCTTGAAGAAGCCAACAAAATGTTAAAACTTAATCCAGAAAAGAGCAGGTAAATACGAACTTTTCCCTGTATATTTGATTCCATTGTTTTCATAAATAATGCTCAAATGAAATTGCAATGGCCAAGCACATCTTTGTAACCGGAGGCGTTACCTCTTCTTTAGGAAAAGGTATCATATCAGCTTCAGTAGCGAAACTCTTTCAGGCAAGGGGTTACCGCGTAACTATCCAAAAATTCGACCCTTACATTAATGTAGATCCCGGAACCATGAATCCCTATGAACATGGGGAATGTTATGTAACCAACGACGGTGCAGAAACAGATTTAGACCTTGGCCACTATGAACGATTTCTGAATGTACCCACTTCACAGGCAAACAATGTAACCACAGGGCGCATCTATAAAACAGTAATTGAAAAGGAACGAAAAGGTGATTATCTGGGAAAAACAGTACAGGTTGTTCCACATATTACAGATGAAATAAAACGAAGAGCATTACTGCTCGGTGAAAGTGGCGAATTTGATATCGTTATTACCGAACTTGGAGGTACAGTAGGTGATATTGAATCACTGCCCTATATAGAGGCCGTTCGTCAGATGAAATTAGAATTAGGGCATCAAAACTCTTTAGTAATTCACCTCACCTTAATTCCTTATTTAAGTGCCGCAAAAGAATTAAAAACAAAACCAACGCAGCACAGCGTTAAAGAACTTTCTAAAAACGGAATTCAACCGGATATTTTAGTGTGCAGAACCGAACATCATTTAGATGATCATATCAAAAGAAAAATCGGTTTATTCTGTAATGTTGAGCCTGATGCGGTAATCGAAGCAATTGACGCAAGCACTATTTATGATGTGCCATTAATAATGCTTGAAGAAAAATTAGATTTAATTGCATTAAAAAAATTAAACCTCGATCCATTAAGTCATCCGGACTTAAATAAATGGCGGGCTTTTATTCAAAAACTTAAAAACCCTACCCAGACCGTTAAAATTGGTTTAGTCGGAAAATATGTGGAGTTACAGGATGCCTACAAATCGATTCACGAATCGTTTGTGCATGCCGGTGTGGTTAACGGCTGTAAAGTACAATTAGAAAGTATACACTCAGAATCAATTAATGATAAAAATGTAGAAGATATACTCGGCCATCTGAACGGTGTACTTGTCGCACCCGGATTTGGCGATCGCGGAATTGAAGGGAAAATTTCTGCTATTAAATTTTTAAGAGAAACCAACATTCCTTTTTTCGGAATTTGTCTTGGAATGCAATGTGCAGTAATCGAATTCGCCAGAAATGTTTTAGGACATGAAGATGCGCATTCAACAGAAATGAATCCTGAATCAAAAGCTCCGGTGATTGATATGATGGAAGGACAAAAAAATCTGGAAAACAAAGGTGGCACCATGCGATTAGGCGCATATGTCTGCAGATTAAAAACGCCCCTCCTTCAGGAAATTTATGATGCCAATACAATTGAAGAGCGCCATCGCCATCGATTTGAATTTAATAATGCCTATTTACAAGCCTATGAAAATGCTGGAATGCAGATAGCAGGTGTTAATCCGGAAATGAATCTGGTAGAAATTATTCAAATAACAGAACATCCATGGTTTGTCGGTGTACAGTACCATCCGGAGCTAAAGAGTACTGTCGAAAATCCACATCCTTTGTTTGTACATTTTGTTAAAGCATCAATAAATCATAAAATAGGGAACAAAAAGCTCGCTGATAGCCTTTCTTGAACAGAATAATTCCTTAAA
>JAHDHT010000046.1:0-6882 GCA_020631175.1 Chitinophagales bacterium | reverse complement strand
GATTCAAGCAGATATATTCTTCAAACGTATACGCTTAATGACGGAGAATATATGCTCGACTATGATGTGCAGTTTGTTGGTTTTGATAATGATATGCTCAATTCAAGCAACAGAATCATTCAGTTGAATTGGAAGAGCATTATGCGGGCACATGAAAAAGAAGCAAAGAGCGAAATTCCGATGAGTTCTGTTTTCTACCGGGATGAAGCTGATGAAGTTGATTATTGTAACTGTAATAAAGACGATGAAACGGATGTTACCGGCGTAAAATGGGTAGGCTTTAAACAACAATTCTTTAATCAGACTTTAATCGCCGACGACAAATTTGAAAGAGGAGATTTTGAAGTTAAAATGGGACCTGAAAATGCTCAGGATACTATTAAAATTGCTAGCGCCAATCTAGAAATTGAATATTTCGCAGGTAAAGATCAGTTTAATATTCCAATGCAGATGTATTTGGGTCCTAACGATTTTTCTTTACTGAAAAGCTATGATCTCGACCTTGATCGTATGGTGCCTTTGGGTGGAAATATATTCAGGTTCATTAATGCCCGGGTGATTATTCCTCTATTTAACTTCTTAAATGGTTTTATCCCGAATTATGGGATTATCATTCTGATTTTAACTTTGTTGATCAAGCTGGTATTGTTCCCACTTACCTACAGAACGTATAAATCATCTGCAAAGATGAATTTGCTGAAGGATGATATCAAGGCTATCAATGAAAAACACAGCAAAGACCGCCAGAAAGCCCAGATGGAAACAATGGCTTTGTACAGAAAAGCGGGTGTAAATCCTGCGGGTGGATGTTTACCTACTTTACTACAAATGCCAATACTGTTTGCGATGTATCGCTTCTTCCCGGCATCCATCGAATTAAGACAACAACCCTTTTTATGGGCTGAAGATCTTTCTACCTACGATTCAATCATGCAGTTACCCTTCAATATTCCATTTTATGGAGACCATGTTAGTTTATTCACATTGATGATGACTGTTTCGAGTTTCCTATATATGCGGATGAATCAGCAGATGACACCGCAAACCAATGAAGCAATGGCTTCACAAATGAAAATCATGCAATATGCTATGCCGGTGATGTTCCTTGGTATATTTAACAGTCTTTCTGCTGCATTAACCTATTATTTCTTCTTAAGTAATATCATTACATACATCCAGCAATATGTGATTAAGAAGTTCTTTATTAATGAAGATAAACTTAAAGCTCAAATAGCTGCCAACAAGAAAAAACCGGTCAAAAAGTCGAATTTCCAAAAGCGTTTGGAAGATATGCAGCGGCAAAGCCAGGAGCTTCAAAAGGATCGCGCAAACAAGAAGCGCAGAAAAAAGTAATATTAATGTCATAAATCTTAAAGTAGGTCTGTAGCTGACAGCAGATTAATTTCGTGAGCAGTACTTTTAAAGTAGTGAGTGGACAGTATTAAATGTCGAATAGAAATTTTGGCAGACAAACCCCACTAAAACTGCCGATTTTATAGGGTTTTGAACATCAAAGATTTTTGTTATTTCATTGTTTTTTTGATACTTTTACTCATTAAGAATACATTAAAAATCTATTTTATAACCATTAAATAATAAACGCACGTATTATGAGAACACGTTTACCATTTTTACTTGCTTTTGCTGTAGTATTTGGTTTAGCCTTCAACGCTGTTGCCGGCTTAAATGGAACTGCAAATAAAGTTGAGAAAAGAAACGTAAGTCATGCGGAATTGATGAACAAACTTTGCGATCTGCAAGAAGGGAATCTTTCGTTTGACAATGTAACCCCGGATGTATATTTCCCGGACGACATGAGCCAGACCACATTATCAGTTCCTATCGGACAGTCTGGTAATCTTTACACCATCTTAATCGCCAATAACATGGTTGATGCAGATGAAGATTTGAATGCTGTTGTATTCATTCACAGAGGTGACCCGGGATTAAATCCGGATAACGCTTCTTCTACTTCTAACTACAACGTTGATATTTCTACCACTGGTGGAAATACATGGATCGACTCTAAAGTTAATGTTGGTCCTATCAACTCAACTCCTGGTTTAAATGAGCCAAACGGACAAGGTCGTTACCCACAGGTAGCTATCTACAACCCGGCAGGTAACACAGATCCTAATGCTGCATATGCAGTATTTATGGGTGCTACCCACGATGGTGTTTCAGCTAATGTTTGGGATGGATATGTTGGTGGTTCTTTAAGTCTTTCTTCTTCTGAAAACAACATCGTTGAAGGAACAGAGACTGCAGAAGTTGTTAACTACGGAAACGTAGTAATTCCTGAATCATTAGTTGAAAGAGTACCAGGTGAGTACAATAACTTAGATTGGGAATTCAACGGTACTGATTTTGATGAATTAGTATACTACTCTATTTCTACAGACGGTACTACTACTTCTTTCAGTAATGCTTTAGTACCAATGCCTCACGATGAGGCTTTTGATGGTACATCTTATGCTACTTTACAACAATTAGCTTGGGATGCTACAGGTCAGGAAGGTATGATTATGTTCGCAGGTGATATCGGGTCTTGTACTGATGATTTCACAAGAGGTTATGCTCCTGCTTGGATGCGTACTGAAGATGGTGGAGCTACATGGTCTGATCCTGCTACTTTCAAAATGACAAACTTTGACGGTTTCGTAACTGATTACGCATTAAACAACATTGATACCTTAGGTACTCAGGTTGAAACTGGTGCTACTGTTGCTTTCTACGATGCAGATGCTGCTATCGATGCTAACGGTGACTTCTACTACCTTTGTGCTATTACTGCAAGAGGATATGATGATGCTACAGGTGAGGCTTCTCCTTATACTGTTTCTTTATCAGTAGACGGTACAGTTACTCCTTACTGTTTAGCTATGGTTCACTGGAGCAAAGCAAACGGAACATGGGATATGATCAAAATTGCTGAATTAGAATCTCCAACATCTCAGGATTTCCTTCCTGATTTTGCTAATGAATACAGATGTCAATTAACTGCTTCTCCAGATAGAACTAAGTTATTTGTAACTTATTTAGATGCTCCTGTTGATTCTTCTGTTGCCAGACCTTACCGTGATTTAAGAGGTGTTGGTTTCGATGTTGCAACTGGTTTAACAACTCCTGTAAAAGATTTCACTTTCGGTGATCCTGTATGGGGTGGTAATGCATTATTCCACTGTGCAGCTCCTAACGGTCTAATTGATGGTAATGGCGATCACAGAGTTCCTTCTGTTTTCACTCAGATCTTAACGGATGATTTAAGTACTGTTCAGTATCACTACATCAGAGATGTAATTTTCTCTGACGCTGAGTTTACTGAAACTCCTGAAATCTCTAACTATACTGCTGATCCTGCTACTGCAGACAGTTTCACCGCTACTCCTGATGCAACTGTATCTATCGAGTACACTTTCGAAGCTATTGGTTCTGCTAATGCTTGTGGTTACAGCTGGGATTTCGGTGACGGTTCTACTGCAACAGGTCAATCTGCTACCTACACTTACGATAACCTTGATGGTACTTATAATGTATGTGTAACAGTTACAAATGATGACGGTGGTGAAACAATTTGCCAAGACGTAACTGTTTCTGCTTTCGTAGATACTGAACCTCCGGTAATCACATTATTAGGTGAGAACCCATTTACAATCTTACAAAATCAGACTTTCAACCAGTTAAATGATCCTGGTTATACTGTATCTGATAACTTTGATGCTGTAGGTGATATCGATGTTGACGTTGATTACTCTGCTGTTGATGGTTCAACTTTAGGTACTTATGATGTAACATATACTGCTACTGATCAGACAGGTAATCCTGCTACTGCAATCAGAGAAGTAACGGTTATTGAAGATACTTCAATTGATATCGAAGCTTTAGCTTTAGAAAACATCAACTTATTCCCGAACCCAACTGAAGGTTTAGTAAGTTTATCTTACCCTGAGCTTCAGGTAAACACTATTGCTGTTTACAATGTAATCGGTGAATTAATGATCGAAAGAGATGCATCTTCTACTACAAATATGGAGCTTGATTTATCTACTTTCGACGAAGGTATGTATATAATCAGCTTACAAACTGAGCAAGGTGTTGCAAACAAAAAAGTCACGTTAAGCAGAGACTAATCTCTGATTAAACGTTTAAATAATTTTAAAAGCCCTTTCTGCTTCGCAGAAAGGGCTTTTTCGTAGAATCGAATTAATTCGACTCTACATTGTCAAAATATTGTAATCAACAATTTTACCTTATGCTTTAATGCAGCTTTTTCACTATTTTAATACATTGTTTTTAACCCTCTAAATTCATTTTTATGAAAAGATTATTACCAATTCTTCTTTTAATCGGATTGTTATCTGCTCAACTGAATGCCGGAAATACAGCGTCCGTTAAAAAAATTACTCAACAGGATATCGTAAATCAAATTTGTGATCTCGATGCAGGTAATCTTTCAATCGGTCAGGTAAACCCCGATATTAATTATCCTTCCGACATGAGCCAATCTACCTTATCCGTTCCTATTGGTCAGGCCGGTAATTTATTTACTATAATTCGAGGCACTTCGAACATGGTCGATGCCGATGAAGATTTAAATACGGTCGTATTTATTCATAGAGGAGATCCAAATACAAATTCTGCTACTTCCACATCCAATTATAATATTGATATTTCAACAACCGGAGGTAATACATGGCTCGACACAAAAATAAATGTCGGTCCGCTTAATTATAATCCTGGTCAAAACATCCCGAACGGACAGGCAAGGTATCCTCAAATGGCCATTTATAATCCGGATGGAAATACAGATCCGAATAGTGCTTATGCCGTTTTCTTAGGTGCCACTCATGATGGAGTTAGTGCAAATATCTGGGATGGATATGCCGGTGGATCATTAAGTTTAAATTCTGCCGATACAACCGTTAACTCCAGCGTTTCTTTTACTGAAGTAGTAAACTATGGAAATGTTTTAATCCCAAATTCCTTAACAGAAAGAATTCCGGGAAGCTATACTGCTTTAGACTGGGAATTTAACGGAACCGATTTTGATGAATTAATTTATTACAGTTTAGAAACAGACGGAACAAATACAACAGTAGATTATAGTCTTGTTCCGATTAGCTGGGATGAATCTTTTGACGGAACATCTTACGGTTCGCAGCAACACATCGATTGGGCTTCCGATGGTTTGGTTGGATATATTTCATGGATTGGAGATATAGGAACTTGTACTGAAGATTATACCCGCTCTTATGTTCCATGCATGATGACTACCAATGATGGTGGTGCAACATGGACAGATCCTTCAACTTTTGATATGAATAATTTTGATGGTTTCATTCAGGATTATAAAAATTTCGTAATCGACACCTTAGGCAATACGTTCGAAACAGGTTTAACGGCGTCTTTTTTAGATAGCGATGTAGCTGTAGATGCAAATGGTGATTTTTATTATCTTTTATCATGGACAGCTTTAGGTGGAGTGTACTCAGTATTAGAACCATATACTATATATGCTTCTGAAGATGGTACGGTAACACCATTCGTACTTACGCTGTTACATTATAGTATCGGAACTGAAACCTGGGAAATTATTAAACTAACCGATATAGAATCTCCGTCCGGTCAGGATATCGTACCTACATTTAATAATTTCCAAAGAAGTCAGTTAAGTGTATCTCCCGACGGAACCAAGTTATTTGTTACCTACCTCGATGCTCCGGTTGACTCTTCTTTAGCAAGACCTTATCGTGATTTACGTGGTATCGGTTATGATATTAGTACGGGCTTAACCACTCCGGTAAAAGAATTTACTTTTGGAGATCCGGTTTGGACAGGTAATGCATTTTATCATACCGCCTCGCCTGATGCAACAATCGATGCCAATAATGATTATCGGGTTCCTTCTGTATTTACTGAAATACCTTTAGATGAATACAACCCAGTTCAATTTCATTATATAAGAGATGTTATTTTTTCGGATGGAGAGTTTACAGAAACTCCTGAAATTTCAAACTACTCACCCGACCCTGCATCAGCAGACAGTTTTACAGCAACTCCTGATGCTACTGTTTCTATTGAATACACTTTTGAAGCAATTGGCTCAGATAATGCCTGTGGATATACCTGGGATTTTGGTGATGGTTCAACAGCAAGTGGTCAAAGCGTTGATTATGCATTCGACAACATGGACGGCACCTATACCGTTTGTTTAACGGTTTCTAATGATGATGGAGGAGAAACAATCTGTCAGGATATTACTGTTTCTGCATTCCTGGATACTGAACCTCCGGTAATTACATTATTAGGTGATAATCCATTTACAATTTATGAAAACCAAACTTTCAATCAATTAAATGATCCCGGTTATCAAGTGAGTGATAACTTTGATGCAGTTGGCGATATTGATGTGGATGTAGACTACTCTGCTGTTGACGGTTCTACACCGGGTACTTATAATGTTACTTATACAGCAACAGATCAAACCGGAAATCCTGCAACAGCAATTCGTGAAGTAATTGTTGAAATGACGATTGGAATTGAAGATAATATTGCAGAAAGTATTCAGCTCTTGCCGAACCCTACAAAAGGACAGCTAAATATCAACTATCCAGATCTGCAAATTCAATCATTAGAAATTTATAATATTCTTGGAGCACAAGTTTTACAAAAAAATCTATTATCAGGGAATAACACAGAACTGAATTTAACTGAGTTTGATTCAGGAATTTATATGATACGCTTTCACAGCAATGAAGGTATAGTCAATAAAAAATTAATTATTGAATAAATGAAAGGGGCGAATTAAATTCGCCCCTTTTTATTTTACATGAATCTTACATTCAGTGATAATATTTTTACGTATTATTGAATATATGAATA
>JAHDHT010000328.1 GCA_020631175.1 Chitinophagales bacterium | reverse complement strand
TTGCTTAGTTGCTTGCAGCGACCGGCGGAAGCTGCAAGCGGCTTTAGCAAGACTTGACATTCGGGTAAAAGATTGCAACAGAAAGCCCGGCCGTTGCCCGAACAAAAGTTCAAAATTCAAATTCAAATAGTAGCACAGTACTTTGTAGCACGGTATTTTATTAATCATCTGTGCTACTCTATACCGCGCTACCAATACGAATAGCATGTTCAAATTTCCATTTTCAAATCTCCAATCGTAATTCTTTCTTCTTACCTTTGCGTTTCTTAAAAATTGGATCATGATTAATATCACTTTTCCGGATGGAAATGTTCGACAATATGAGGCGGGAACTTCGGCTTTAGACATTGCCAAATCGATCTCGCATGGCCTTGCTAAATCGGTGCTTGCTGCAAAAGTAAACGGTGAGGTAGTAGACCTGACCTTGCCGATTCAGGAAGATGCTGAACTGGCTCTTTTGAAGTGGGATGACAAAGGCGGTGCTTCTACCTTCTGGCATAGCTCGGCGCATTTGTTGGCTGAAGCATTAGAGGCTTTATATCCTGGTGTGAAATTCGGAATCGGTCCGTCGATTGATAATGGCTTTTATTATGATGTGGACCTTGGTGATCGTGTACTTTCGGAAAAAGACTTTGCTGCGATAGAAAAGAAGATGAAAGAGCTGGCTAAATCGGGCAGCACATTCGATCGTTCGGAAGTTTCGAAAGAAGAGGCATTGGCTTATTTCACTGAAAAAGGGGATAATTACAAACTGGAGCTGATCAATGAATTAGAAGACGGAACGATCACTTTTTATAAGCAAGGTAATTTTACGGATCTCTGTAAAGGTCCGCACATCCCGGGTACTTCGGGTATAAAAGCGATTAAGATTTTAAGTGTTGCGGGTGCCTACTGGAGAGGCGATGAAACAAGAAAACAGTTAACAAGAATATACGGGGTTTCTTTTCCGAAAGCTTCTTTGCTGGAAGAACACTTGAATATGTTAGAGGAAGCCAAAAAGCGGGACCACAGAAAATTAGGTGCTGAATTAGGCTTGTTTTCCTTTTCTGAAAAAGTGGGTGCGGGTTTACCTTTATGGTTACCGAAAGGTACCATGTTGCGCGATAAGCTTGAAGAGTTCTTAAAAAGAGAACAAATGAATACCGGCTATTCTCCCGTAATCACTCCGCATATCGGTAAAAAGGAACTTTATGTGACTTCAGGGCATTATGAAAAGTACGGTGAAGATTCGTTTCAGCCGATTCAAACACCTCGTGAGGGGGAAGAATTTCTGTTGAAACCGATGAATTGTCCGCACCATTGTGAGATTTTTAAAACGTCTCCACGCTCTTATAAGGAACTTCCTATACGCTTTTCGGAGTTTGGTACAGTATACCGCTATGAACAAAGTGGTGAGTTACACGGATTAAGTCGTGTTCGAGGTTTCACTCAAGATGATGCACATATCTTTTGTACCCCTGATCAGTTGAAGGTTGAATTCATGAAAGTGATCGACCTAGTTAAGCTGGTACTCGATAAATTAGGTTTCGAAGAATATAGCGCTCAAATTTCATTGCGCGATCCGGATAACAAAGAAAAGTATATCGGATCGGATGAAAATTGGGAAAAAGCGGAAGCGGCTATTATTGAAGCGGCTGCTGAAAAAGGACTGCAAACAGTCACTGAACTTGGTGAAGCGGCTTTTTATGGTCCGAAACTCGATTTTATGGTGAAAGATGCGATTGGAAGACAATGGCAGATGGGTACCATTCAGGTAGATTATAACCTGCCTGAGCGATTTGAGTTGGAATACATTGGTAGTGATAACCAAAAGCATCGTCCGGTAATGATTCACCGTGCGCCTTTTGGCAGTTTTGAGCGTTTTATCAGCTTATTGATTGAAAATACAGCCGGAAAATTTCCATTGTGGCTGGCCCCTGAGCAGGTAGTGATTTTACCAATTAGTGAGAAGTTTTCGGATTATGCTGAAAAAATTTCAAATGAATTAAAAAATAACGATATTCGTTGTAGTGTGGATGTGAGGAATGAGAAGATTGGAAGGAAGATCAGAGATGCGGAGGTAGGCAAGATTCCATACATGGTGATTATTGGAGAAAAGGAAATTGAGAACGAAGTATTATCTGTAAGAAAACAGGGCCACGGAGATTTAGGTCAGTTGACATTAAGCGATTTTACTACTCAGCTCATCAAAGAAATTAATTAACTAAAAATAAAATTTGGCAAGAAGATCAAGAAAAAATTTCAGGCCTGTAAGGAAAAAGCCTGAGTTCAGAATTAACAAATTTATCAGAGTCCCTGAAGTACGTTTAGTGGGCGACAACATTGAACAAGGTATATATTCTACCGATAAAGCTCGTGAATTGGCTGAATCGATGGAGTTAGACCTGGTAGAAATCAGCCCTAATGCTAAACCCCCTGTTTGCAGAATAATCGATTACAATAAGTTTCTTTATGAAAGAAAAAAGAAACAGAAAGAGATTCAAAGCAAAACAAAGAAGACAGTCGTAAAAGAAATCCGTTTCGGTCCGAACACCGACGATCACGATTTCGAGTTCAAGCTTAAACATGCAGAGAAGTTTTTAAAAGAAGGTGCTAAGGTGAAGGCCTATGTACATTTCAAAGGAAGAACGATCGTATTTAAAGAGCGTGGAGAGCTGTTATTACTAAAGTTTGCAGAGCGATTAGCGGAATTAGGCGCATTAGAACAGATGCCCCGGATGGAAGGGAAACGTATGCACGTATTTTTATCTCCAAAGGCGAAAAAAAAGTAGTCTGAAAGCCTTCTAGTTTAAGGAAAAATCATATCTTTGCCCACCTAAAATTTTTGGAAATGCCGAAAATGAAAACACATAGTGGTGCGAAGAAGAGATTCAAAGTCACCGGTTCAGGAAAAATCAAGCGTAATGCGGCGTATAAGCGTCACTTAATGCGTAAGAAAACGAAGTCTCAGAAAAGAAGACTGAACAGAGATACCTTTGTTCACAAATCTGATTTGAAGACGGCACGCCTGTTATTGAATATTTAATTAGAAGGAATTTAAAAGGAATATACTATGCCACGTTCAGTAAATGCTGTAGCATCAAGAGCCAGAAGAAAAAGAATCCTTAAGCAAGCGAAAGGATACTGGGGCAGAAGAAAAAATGTCTATACCGTAGCAAAGAATGCTGTAGAGAAAGGTTTACAGTACGCTTACCGCGATCGTAGAAATAAAAAACGTGCTTTCCGTAGATTATGGATTGCAAGAATTAATGCAGGCGTTCGTCAGCACGGATTAAGCTATTCTAAATTCATGCATTTATGTAATGAAAAAGGAATTGAGTTGAACCGTAAAGTTTTAGCTGACTTAGCGATGAACCATCCGGATGCTTTCAAAGCAATCGTCGATAAGGTTCAATAGTTCTGCCTTTTAAAAGTAACACTAGAAGAA
>JAHDHT010000327.1:1693-3430 GCA_020631175.1 Chitinophagales bacterium | reverse complement strand
GTTTCTGCCGTTACCATTTCTTTGTTGTCTTCTTCCATTTGTTTTATGCCGGCTTCGGAGAAAACGGGTTTGTCTTCAGACATGTAGCTTCTAAGAAATTCTCTTATTTCCGGAATTACTTCATGCCATTCTTTTTCCTGTGTTTTCGTTACAGTAACGAAATTGTTTTTGAAGAAAACTCCTGTTACATAATCGAAGCCGTATAGTGCTAAAGCTAATGGAGATTCACCTGCTTCTTCGACACTTTGAAAATCGACCGGTACCTTTTGGGTAAACATTCGATTTACGACGAATTTCATCGTTAATGGATTCGGAGTAGACTCCGTATATATAGATACAATTGTTTTTACCTGATCAGCCATGTTTTTATTGCTTTTGTTGGATAACGTTGGATGCAAAAATAAAGTTTATTATTCTTTTTTGGTAGCACTGTACTTTGTCGCTTAGTAGCCCGGATTTTTTTATTCGGAATCGGATTTACCGCAATGACGCTATGGCGCAAGGATTCTTTTGCTTTTGTTTGGACTAAAAATATCGCAGAGGTTTTTCCACCCTCAGTTCGCTGCGCTGGAACTCCCTCGAGAATATATTCTCTCACCCGCCGGCGGGACAGTTTGCTTTGATTTTATTGAACCGAAAGTTCCCTCCGCTGCGGTTGGGAGAATTTGAGTTTGAGTTTGGCATTTGAGTTTCTTGCTGAACTTGAAACTTGCGCTTGAAACTTGATACTTTGTTATGCTTCTACGGCTTCAAGCTGCTTCTTGGCTGTTTCATAACCCAGTTGATATAAGGCTTCTCCTTCACCAAAATCAAATAAGCCAAACTCCCCTGCTTCTGTAATGTCTAAGAAGATGTCTGCTTCTTTACTTTGTTCTTCAGAGTTTTTCCAGATTAAAATATCGAATAAACGAATGCCAATACTGAGTACATTTTCTGCATCTTCTGTAAAATGGTGTTTGTTTACATTAACGGCGATCAGATTTTCGCATTGATTTCGAATCGGATGCACCGGAAGATTATCCATAAAACCTCCATCTACATAACTCTTGTCGTTTATTTTAACGGGATTAAATACAGCCGGTATAGAACAACTTGCCATTACTGCATCGCTTAACTTTCCGGTTGAAATATATTCTCTATGGCCTTCTGTTATATTTGAGACAGCTGCATAAAAGGGTTTTTGCAGATTTTCGAAATTGTTTCCAGGAATCTTTTCTTCTATAATTTCTTCAAGATAAGATAAATCGCTCAAACCACTTGTTTTAAGGTTGGGACGGAAGACTTTGAATAAACTGGAGTCTTCTACGATTTCCATTATCTGTTCCGGTGAATGTCCTGCGGCATAAAGGCTTCCAACTATACTACCTGCGCTTGTACCTGAAACTATTTCGGGTACAATTCCTTTTTCTTCTAAAGCTTTCAATGCTCCAATATGAGCAATACCTCTTGCTCCTCCGCCACATAAAGCTATTCCTGTTTTATACATTCTTTCTGTTTAGGTTTAGAGACGTAAATAAATGTATTTCGTTTCGTTTTTTACCATTAATTTTTTTTGAAGCTCGGTACTTTTTAGCACGGTAGATTTGATGTTGTTTCGGAGTTGTTTTTACCACAGAGAACGCCGAGGTTTTTTTTGCTTGGTTTGGAGTTCTAGTAGCAATTAAAATTATGGGATGCTATTTGAGTTTGAATTTGAATTTTGCATTTGAGTTTTTCTAACCGCAAGTTCCCTCCGCT
>JAHDHT010000327.1:0-1593 GCA_020631175.1 Chitinophagales bacterium | reverse complement strand
ACTCCGAAGCGAATTAATTTTTGTTTTTTGGTGAAATGGTTTTTGTCTTTTAATGTTTTCCATTTTGCTTGTAAAGCATCATCCAGAACAAGCATATATTGTTCTTCATTTATTTCTTCCATTCCTTTTTTAATGCAATATTCAGAAACTCGTTTTTCTTTTAATTTTAATCGAATTTTGTTTCGTCCCCATTTCTTCATCCGGAAACGTCCTCTGACAAAAGCCCGCGCAAAACGTTCTTCGTTAAGATGGTCACTTTGGATTAGGTGTAATAAAACTTCGTCCTGATCTTCAGCATCGAGCTTTAATTCATATAGTTTTTGTTTTACTTCAGAATGGCAACGGTCCTGGTAAGAGCAGTAATGTTCCAGTTTTTGAATAGCATCCTGAATTGTATATCGTTTGGGGTCTTTCGACATTTTATTGATCTTTCACTTTAAGCTTGACCAAATCAATTCTTGCATTTTGAGAACTTAAAATACTGATTTCAAAATCTTCCGTGTAAATTACCTCGCCATTACGGGGAATGCTTTCGTGGAAATCAAAAATATAACCGGTGAGTGTTTCGTATTCTCCATCCGGGATATTTAATTCATATTTTTCATTTAGATAATCTATTTCTAATCTGCCTGCAAATAAAAATTCATCTTTTGCAATTTGCTGCTCTACAAATTCCGGATCATCGTGTTCGTCTTCTATTTCTCCGAATATTTCTTCTAAAATATCTTCAAGTGTTACGATTCCGGCTGTTCCTCCAAACTCATCTACCACTCTTGCAATGCTTACGTTTTCTTTTATAAATTCATCCATTAAATCCTGTGCAGCTAATGTTTCGGGAACTACCTTTATTTCATTAATTAAGCCTTTTTTTGAGGATGGATTTTTAAGCATATCCTGATGATGAATATAGCCCAAGACATTATCCATATTTTCTTTATAAATCAGAATTCTGCTATGTCTGGTATCTACAAAACTTTGCACCAGTTCTTCCATTGTACATCCAACATCCATTCCTTCAACCTCCGGTCGCGGGATCATACATTCTCTGATTTTCACATTATTTAAATGTAAAGCACGTTCAAAAATTTCGGCATTTAATTCATCATCATCATCTCCTGAAGCCAAAACACTGTCTTTCACAAAAGCACCTAAATCGACTTTACTGTATACAGGTCTTTCTTCTGATATTTCCTGCTTGAATAATAATTTAATGATACCTTTTGATAATCGTTCGATAATAACAACAGGAATAAAGAGTATGAAATAAATGGCTTGAAACGGGACCGAAAAAAACTTTAACGTACCGGATGGATTTATTCTGAATAATATTTTTGGTAAAAACTCTCCTATTAGTAAAACGATAACGGTGGAGATAGCGGTTTGAATCAACAGCAAATTAAACTCCCCCAATGAAGGATCGAACCAAAGTCCAACCATTTTTGCTAAAGCAATTCCGAAAATGACTAGCGCAATATTGTTTCCTAATAAAATTGTGCTTAAAAAGGCAGATTGTTTATTGTAAAATCTGGAAACAATTCTGGAAGTTAGATTCTTTTGCGTTTTTAATAAACCAACTTTGTATTTATTTGCAGA
>JAHDHT010000326.1 GCA_020631175.1 Chitinophagales bacterium | reverse complement strand
TGTGCTGATTGTACTTTCTGCATTGGCATTTATTCCACCTTTCTGGAATCATCAGCCCAGTAATTCTGAGGTGGAGCAAAAACAGATTCAGTCTGCTATACAGACTAAGCTCAATTCTTATGGTGAAGAAATGGTTTTGGCTTTAAATGATCCGGAAATTGTTTTAAAAGCAAATGAAAAAAATCAACTTGAAAATCTAAACTCGAAGCCTTATGGTGTATTGATTTATTCGGGGGATTCGTTAATGTTTTGGTCTAAATCGGAGGCTATTCCAATCGAATCGGTGGGTAAAATACCGCAAGGAGAATCTATACTTCGATTAAAGAACGGATATTACTATTGTATAAGACAGGAAACGGACGATCGACCTGTGGTAAGTCGTTTAGCTTTATTACCGGTATATTATTCTTTTGCTGCCAAAAACGCTTTTCTTAAAAATAGTTTTGCCAGACATTTTAATATTGATGCTTCTTTGCTCGCCTATCAATCTGAAGTAAATGACTTTCCGATTTTGGGCTTAAATAATGCTCCCTTGTTTTATTTAAAAGAAGCCAATTTAAAACGTAAAAAAGTCATCAGTAATTTCCATACTTTTTTATATCTGCTGTCTCTTGTTTTATTTTTAATTTTTATTTCAGACATCGCCGGAAGATGGGTTCGAAGAGGAAATAAAAGCACCGGGTATTTTGTGTTTTTTGCTACAGTCGGAATAATTTATCTGGTTTTTTATCTGTTTTCTTTTCCTCCCGGATTTTATAGTTCTATCATTTTTAATCCGAAAATTTATGGTTCAAGTTTAATTGCCGGTTCATTAGGAAATTTATTTTTCACCTTAATTATTATCAGCTTCAGTTTATGGTTTTTGTTCCGAAACTTGTCGTTTAATTTTCAGATCGAAATCAGTAATGCATTGAAATTGCTAATTCAGGTATTGATGCTACTGGTCTTGTGTTCCGGTGCTTTTATGTTAGTCAAGATCATTAAAAGTCTTGTGCTGGATTCCACAATTTCCTTTAAGACAATTGACCTTTTAGCTTTTGAAATTTCTTCTGTTGTTGCTTTACTCAGCATTTTTGCTTTGCTGTTCAACTATTTTGTGATTAATTTAATTTTCGGACGTTTGTTCAGAAGATTCAAAATGGATAATTCCTGGCGACTATTAGCTGTAATTATTACCGGCCTTATCTTTATCGGACTTCAAAGCTTTAATAACACTCCTGAATCGACTACATTTTACGCATTATTTTTACTGGTAATTGGTTTGTTGCCTGATTTTATTTTGGCAAATCATGAATCAAGATTATCGACTTTGAAAGTAATTAGCTGGTTGGCCATGGCTTGTATTTTACTGGCCATATTAATTCCACAGAATCGCTTAATAAAAGAAAAACGTGATCGTAAATTAATTGCCGATAAACTTGTTTTAGGGAATGATCCGGTAACTGAATTTTTATTGAATAATATTATTCAGCAAATTAAAAGTGATGCTTTTGTAAAAAACTTTTTTACTCAGCGTTTTAGTTCTTCCAAAGAATTTGATGATCGATGTCAACGATTATATTTCAGTGGCCTTTTAGGAAAGTATGATATTAAATACTACACTTTTGCTCCGAATGGTAATCCATTTAAAACGAATTACAAAAACAGAATTACAGCTTTAGATAAGCGCCTTATCATTAAGGGGCGATCTACTGTGTTTAAAGAGCTAAAATTAATCGCGAAGGGATTCCGGGAGTTTGAATATATGAGTAACATACCGGTTTATAAGGGGGATGATTTGGTTGGAAGGATAATGTTGGTGGTTAAGCAAAAGCAAACTGCTTTAAGTAATGTATATCCTGCATTAATTTTAGATGAAAAACTGGCGGAAGGAGATTTTGACGATGATTATAGTTATGCGCACTATGAAAAAGACCAGTTGAATGCACGTCAGGGTGATTATGTTTATCCGGCCTTTTTAGATAAAACTGAGTATCCACCTGCTGAATATAGTTTTAAAAGTAATGATGCTTATTCTCATATGTACCATAAGTATGAGCGCAACAATGCCATAATTGTTTCTTATCCTGAATATACTTTTTTAGACTATCTGACCACCTTTTCTTTTTTGATATTGAATTTTTCTGTTGTTGTGGGTCTGATGCTTCTTGTTACATTTTTGATTCGCATTTTATTATATGAGTTCGATATTCGAAACACGATTTTTGGAACTTTCAGACGACGATTGAATGTAGCAATGCTTTCTTTAGTTGTACTTAGTTTTATTGTTATTGGTGTGGTTACTGTATTTTATTTTAATAGTCAGTTCGATGATTATCACGGTGGAAGACTATTAAGAAAGCAGGTAGCAGTTGAAAAGAATTTTAAATACGTTTTGTCTGAAAGCGTCGGGCAGAATTTAAGGTCGAATGATTTATTGACCAATAAAATTGCTGAGCTTTCAGAAATTCATGGAATTGATATTAATATCTACGATATGAATGGTGTGTTAGTGAGTTCATCTCAACCATTAACAACTTACATGGGTTTAATTTCTAGTCGATTAAATCCTCTTGCATATTATGAACTGATAAAAGCCGGAAAAGATCGATTTGTGTGCAATGAAAATATCGGAACCTTAGATTATTCTTCTGTTTATTTTACCATTAAAGATTTTACGGGCAGACCTTATGCAATCGGTAACTTACCCTACTACAACCGTTCGTTTAATATTCGGGAGGATATTGCGGTTTTTATTGAGGCCTTAATGAATGTTTATGTTATACTTTTTATCATCGGAGCTTTAGTAGCTTTAGTTATTTCTGAATATCTCACACGTTCGCTTTCTTTAATTAGTGAGAAATTACAAGGTTTCAGATTAGGAAGGAAACAAGATCCTTTACAATGGCAATATGAAGATGAAATTGGGATGTTGGTGAAGGAGTATAATAATATGATTAATGAGCTTGAGGCGAGTGCCGGTAAGTTAGCTGCTTCTGAACGACAAAGTGCATGGCGTCAAATGGCGAGGCAGGTAGCGCATGAAATTAAAAACCCGCTTACACCGATGAAGTTAAGTATTCAGCATTTACAAAGGGCGGTAAAAGATAATCGTGCAGATACTGAAGAGCTTACCAAAAAGGTTACGCAAACCTTAATTGAACAAATTGATAATCTCACGGCTATAGCCAGTGAATTTTCTTCTTTTGCTAAGATGCCAAAGGCTATTAATGAAGTTATTAATATCAATGAAGTAGTTTTATCGGTGTTGCATTTATTTGAAGAAGATAAGTCGGTCAGTATCCAATATAACATTCCTGAACAGGCTACTTTTATTTATGCAGATAAGAACCAGTTGATGCGTGTTTTCAGCAATCTTTTAAAGAATGCCATTCAGGCTATTCCTGAAGATCGATCAGGAGAAATTAATGTTCGGGCGCATTCAGATGCTTCTA
>JAHDHT010000325.1 GCA_020631175.1 Chitinophagales bacterium | reverse complement strand
TGTGCTGATTGTACTTTCTGCATTGGCATTTATTCCACCTTTCTGGAATCATCAGTTCAGTAATTCTGAGTTGGAGCAAAAACAGATTCAGTCTGCTATACAGACTAAGCTCAAATCTTATGGTGAAGAAATGGTTTTGGCTTTAAATGATCCGGAAATTGCCCTAAAAGCAAATGAGAAAAATCAACTTGAAAATCTAAACTCGAAGCCTTTTGGTGTTTTGATTTATTCGGGGGATTCGTTAATGTTTTGGTCAAAATCGGAGGCTATACCAATCGAATCGGTGGGTAAAATTCCACAAGGAGAATCTATCCTTCGATTAAAGAACGGATATTACTATTGTATAAGGCAGGAAACCGACGATCGGCCTGTGGTAAGTCGTTTAGCTTTATTACCGGTTTATTATTCTTTTGCTGCCAAAAACGCTTTTCTTAAAAATAGTTTTGCGAGACATTTTAATATTGATGCTTCTTTGCTCGCCTATCAATCTGAAGTAAATGACATTCCGATTTTGGGCTTAAATAATGCTCCCTTGTTTTATTTAAAGGAAGCCAATTTAAAGCGTAAAAAAGTCATCAGTAATTTCCATACTTTTTTATATCTGCTGTCTCTCCTTTTATTTTTAATTTTTATTTCGGACATCGCCGGAAGATGGGTTCGAAGAGGGAATAAAAGCACCGGATATTTTGTGTTTTTTGCTACAGTCGGAATAATTTATCTGGTTTTTTACCTGTTTTCTTTTCCTCCCGGATTTTATAGTTCTATCATTTTTAATCCGAAAATTTATGGTTCAAGTTTAATTGCCGGTTCATTAGGAAATTTATTTTTCACCTTAATTATTATCAGCTTCAGTTTATGGTTTTTGTTCCGAAACTTGTCGTTTAATTTTCAGATCGAAATCAGTAATGCATTGAAATTGCTAATTCAGGTATTGATGCTACTGGTCTTGTGTTCCGGTGCTTTTATGTTAGTCAAGATCATTAAAAGTCTTGTGCTGGATTCCACAATTTCCTTTAAGACAATTGACCTTTTAGCTTTTGAAATTTCTTCTGTTGTTGCTTTACTCAGCATTTTTGCTTTGCTGTTCAACTATTTTGTGATTAATTTAATTTTCGGACGTTTGTTCAGAAGATTCAAAATGGATAATTCCTGGCGACTATTAGCTGTAATTATTACCGGCCTTATCTTTATCGGACTTCAAAGCTTTAATAACACTCCTGAATCGACTACATTTTACGCATTATTTTTACTGGTAATTGGTTTGTTGCCTGATTTTATTTTGGCAAATCATGAATCAAGATTATCGACTTTGAAAGTAATTAGCTGGTTGGCCATGGCTTGTATTTTACTGGCCATATTAATTCCACAGAATCGCTTAATAAAAGAAAAACGTGATCGTAAATTAATTGCCGATAAACTTGTTTTAGGGAATGATCCGGTAACTGAATTTTTATTGAATAATATTATTCAGCAAATTAAAAGTGATGCTTTTGTAAAAAACTTTTTTACTCAGCGTTTTAGTTCTTCCAAAGAATTTGATGATCGATGTCAACGATTATATTTCAGTGGCCTTTTAGGAAAGTATGATATTAAATACTACACTTTTGCTCCGAATGGTAATCCATTTAAAACGAATTACAAAAACAGAATTACAGCTTTAGATAAGCGCCTTATCATTAAGGGGCGATCTACTGTGTTTAAAGAGCTAAAATTAATCGCGAAGGGATTCCGGGAGTTTGAATATATGAGTAACATACCGGTTTATAAGGGGGATGATTTGGTTGGAAGGATAATGTTGGTGGTTAAGCAAAAGCAAACTGCTTTAAGTAATGTATATCCTGCATTAATTTTAGATGAAAAACTGGCGGAAGGAGATTTTGACGATGATTATAGTTATGCGCACTATGAAAAAGACCAGTTGAATGCACGTCAGGGTGATTATGTTTATCCGGCCTTTTTAGATAAAACTGAGTATCCACCTGCTGAATATAGTTTTAAAAGTAATGATGCTTATTCTCATATGTACCATAAGTATGAGCGCAACAATGCCATAATTGTTTCTTATCCTGAATATACTTTTTTAGACTATCTGACCACCTTTTCTTTTTTGATATTGAATTTTTCTGTTGTTGTGGGTCTGATGCTTCTTGTTACATTTTTGATTCGCATTTTATTATATGAGTTCGATATTCGAAACACGATTTTTGGAACTTTCAGACGACGATTGAATGTAGCAATGCTTTCTTTAGTTGTACTTAGTTTTATTGTTATTGGTGTGGTTACTGTATTTTATTTTAATAGTCAGTTCGATGATTATCACGGTGGAAGACTATTAAGAAAGCAGGTAGCAGTTGAAAAGAATTTTAAATACGTTTTGTCTGAAAGCGTCGGGCAGAATTTAAGGTCGAATGATTTATTGACCAATAAAATTGCTGAGCTTTCAGAAATTCATGGAATTGATATTAATATCTACGATATGAATGGTGTGTTGGTGAGTTCATCTCAACCTTTAACAACTTACATGGGATTAATTTCCAGTCGATTAAATCCTCTAGCATATTATGAACTGTTAAAAGCCGGAAAAGATCGATTTGTGTGTAATGAAAATATCGGAACTTTAGATTATTCTTCTGTTTATTTTACCATTAAAGATTTTACTGGCAGACCTTATGCAATTGGTAACTTACCCTACTACAACCGTTCGTTTAATATTCGGGAGGATATTGCTGTTTTTATTGAGGCCTTAATGAATGTTTATGTTATTCTTTTTATCATCGGAGCTTTAGTTGCTCTAGTTATTTCTGAATATCTCACACGTTCGCTTTCTTTAATTAGTGAGAAATTACAAGGTTTCAGATTAGGAAGGAAACAAGATCCTTTACAATGGCAATATGAAGATGAAATTGGGATGTTGGTGAAGGAGTATAATAATATGATTAATGAGCTTGAGGCGAGTGCCGGTAAGTTAGCTGCTTCTGAACGACAAAGTGCATGGCGTCAAATGGCGAGGCAGGTAGCGCATGAAATTAAAAACCCGCTTACACCGATGAAGTTAAGTATTCAGCATTTACAAAGGGCGGTAAAAGATAATCGTGCAGATACTGAAGAGCTTACAAAAAAGGTTACGCAAACCTTAATCGAACAAATTGATAACCTTACGGCTATAGCCAGTGAATTTTCTTCTTTTGCAAAAATGCCTAAGGCGATTAATGAAGTTATTAATATCAATGAAGTGGTTTTATCTGTGTTACATTTGTTTGAAGAAGATAAGTCGGTCAATATTCAATATAACATTCCTGAACAGGCTACTTTTATTTATGCAGATAAGAATCAATTAATGCGTGTTTTCAGCAATCTTCTTAAAAATGCCATTCAGGCCATTCCTGAAGATCGATCAGGAGAAATTAATGTTCGGGCGCATTCAGATGCTTCTA
>JAHDHT010000324.1 GCA_020631175.1 Chitinophagales bacterium | reverse complement strand
AATTCGCTTCATATCTGATACAAAAATACGATGTTTTGATCAGTTTAATGTCATGAGATTTTTAGAAATGTAGGATCGAATTCATTCGACCTTTAGAAAGCTTCGCTATTGTGTGACAAAGTACTGAGCTACTAAATGCAAAATTCTCTGCTACTGCGCGACAAAGTACTGTGCTACTAATCAGAGCAAATCCCGATGCTTCGATTCGAGATATTAATATTTGTGTCGAGGCGGTAATCTTGCGATATAAATTTGTGCTAGTTCAAAAACATCGGCACCGCGCTTTACACTGCAATCTTTTCTTCACCGGCAAAGCACTGCTAAAGCTGCGCTAAGCTTCCGCCGGTCGCTTCCCGCAGCTAAGCATTGCTAAGCCACCAAAAAAAAGTATTTCCGTTACAATCGCTTTTGCGGCGTTACCGTCGTAGGCACGAATTAATTCGACCCTACAAAAAATGCAAGGTTGAATTCATTTGACACTTAAAATATGAAAACAAAAATTAAATCGAAATAAAATTCAATTTCTATTAAATATCCTAAAGAAATTATTAAGTCACATAAAAGTTAAAATCTGAACTACAAACGATATTTGTTTGAAAAATTAATACAAAGTTTATACTTTAAGCTATTATTAAAATTTAAAACACTGCTTCTCATGAAAACCTCATTCATTCATTCATTCATTCATTCATTTGCATTTTATTACTAACAAGTATAAATGCTAATGCACAAGATCCTTCTATAACATGGTCAAACTATGTAAACACCCTAACAACCGACGGATTAAATGAAAAAAATTGGGCACTTTCTGTTAAAGAATTAGCCAATGGAAATTTTGTAACCGCGGGTTTTACCAGTGAATATACATCGTGTTTTGATGAAGAAGATGACTGTATTACAAAACGAACTTGTATAACCCTTTTTGATGCAGAAGGTAATTTATTAGAAAATCATATTTTTTGGGATGCAAAGGGGCAATTTTCTGAAGTGAATATTGGACCAGACGGTAATGTTTTTGATGTAGGCGGTAGTCAATTATTTCCCAACCCTACTTCTGGTAATGTATATTTTTTCGCACTTAAAGATGAGTTTGAATATATTATTAAGGATTTAACTGGTCAAATAATACAAAAAAGAATTTCCAAACAAAATACAATCGATCTATCTGGATTTACTTCAGGTATATATTTTATAAGCATTGACAATAATGGGTACAATAAAATTATTAAATATTAAAAGGTTTGTTAGTGGATTTATATTTATACTAAGTCTGAATTCATTTAGTCAAGATATTTTTTTTGACAACCAAATAATTGAATTGGATACTTTAAATTTATACACAAATGAATTTTTATCAGAGACACTTCATCAAAATACACAATATATAAGTTGTGGTCATTATTTACATTTCGATAATAACCTGAATCTAGTTGGTGATATAGCTGTATATAATTTTGATGTAAATGGGGATTTAATAAATAAAGTATTATTTTCAAATGACTCAACAGTTATTCTACCCTTTCATATTTTATCAAAAAATGATAAAATTATTTTAGCAGGCAGAATAGATGAAATTGACTATTCGAGTAGTAATTACTTTGTAATGGAGTTAGATGAAGATTTGGAATTGCTTTCTTTTCATTCTTATGGGATTGATTCAGATACGTTAAATACGTACACTGAAGGGCTTCAAAATATCGTTAATTCATTTGATTCAGGGTATATCAGTTGTGGCTTGCGACGAATATCCGGCTCAACAACTGAAACTGAAATTTGGATTAGTAAAATTAATGATGGTAACCTCATATGGGAAACCACCATTAATAATATTGGTTTAATTGATGTTGCATTTGATTTAGAACGAAATACAATTGAAGAGAATTATATTTTACTGACAGAGCAAGAAGAGCTTATTGATCCTAATTATGATGTGCAACATGTAATTCTACTAAAAATAAATGAAGAAGGTTTAATAATAGATCAAAGTGAAAATCTAAAAACAGATGGAAGCACAAATAATACAGAATTAAGAGACCTAGAAATCGATCAGGAAGGTAATATCATATTCACCGGTTGGTCAGACATAACAGGCTTTGTTTGCAAATTGAATGCAGATTTCGAGTTTCAGTGGGAGACTACTTTTCCATATTATGAAGATTATTTCACTTCCGTTTCCCAATGTGTAGTAACAGCAGATGGTAATTATGTAGTAGCTGGTCGCTACACTATTCCAGATTATTTAAATGACCCTGTTGATTTTAGTGGTTTTATCGCTAAGTTGGATGCAACAACCGGAGATACCATTTGGCAAAAACAAGTAGTACATCGACTTAATGATAGCATAGTCGGAAGAGATCATTATATAAATGATTTATTAATAGCACCTGACGGAGGCTTTGTTTTAAGCGGCTATGTATTTTACGATGGTTTACCCCAAGCCGGCTGGATTAAAAAATTAGACGCCAATGGTTGCGAAGTATTTAATTGTGGTTTACCCGTCAATATTCCTGAATATCAACTAGCTCTTCCAACCTTAAAAGCTTATCCCAACCCTGCACATGATTATATAATTATCCCAGGCCTAGAACCAGAACCATTATTTTTTGAAATTCTAAATCAATCAGGTCAAATAGTAAAATCAGGCATTACTTTTTATAACGCCAAATTAGATATTGCCGATCTAAGCAAAGGTAAATATTACATCAAGTTAGAAAATAACGAAGTAATCCCCTTTGTAAAACTGTAGGGTCGAATTCATTCGACCCTGATATGAGAGGCGAATAAATTCGCCTCTACAACTAAGAATACCTTCTTCGGCGAATAAAATTATATACAAAACCAAAAATGGCAATCAACAACATTGGCAGAACGATATTCAACAACTGCCAGAAACCTTTTTCTTCTTTCACTTTGCCTTGATCAAGCAAACGTAATTTCACTTCTTTACTTCTGCTTTCAATCAGGCCGCTATTGTCGGTTAAATATTCAAGTGCATTTAAGGTAAACTGAATATTAGCAAATGTTTCTTTAGTAGCTTTATAAAAACCGGGAGGCAAAGTTTCACCGGCTGAGTTTTTATCACTACTCATAAAATCTCCATCCGCTACTATAATCATTTTTGTCGGCTTACTTTTTGGTAAATTTGTGAAAGCCTTTATGGTATCCGTTACTGCCATGGTCGATGGCGTTAAGCGATTTTTAAAGGCCGATGGAAATTCTCCTTCCAATAAAGCAGCTATCATTTTCTTTCCACCCTGATATTGTTTTTCATCCGGGCGATCTTTTATCATTCCAAGATGAACCCTCACCGGAGAAAATTGTGTTTTAGTATACGGACTTGTTTCTAATAAAGGAACCTGATCTACTCCTTCCACTTTAACAAAATCAATGGTACTTGTAAAACGAGTCATCACCGCATCAATACTTTTTGAAACCGGATGTTTTT
>JAHDHT010000045.1:11174-21595 GCA_020631175.1 Chitinophagales bacterium | reverse complement strand
ATGCGCCGGACAGCTTAATTTACTCGGCTGCTATATTATCTGAAATAGATAATAACAGCTGGAATACACATAATCTTCCAACGGCGATTGAATTGACCGGTTCCGATAATATCTGGATCAATATCGAATTTACTCAGAATGGTTTACAAAGAACTCTGGGTTGCGATCCGGGGCCGGCTTCAACTAATGGAGATTGGTTGTACGATTCGAATGATGGTTTATGGATACCACTGGTTGACCGTTCGACAATTGATATCAATTGGAATATTCGTGGACAGGTACAATTGCCGGAGACGGAATAGTAGCTGTTTTGTAAAAATATTATAAGGGTGAAGAATTTTCTTCGCCCTTTTTTTATGAAAAGCCGTTCAGAGTTTAGAGGCAATTTTTAATTGAACAGTGTCATTCTATTGATTAGCAAGTTTCCTCACTTCGTTCGGAATGACGGTTGTGGGAAAGCTGTTGCGAGTTTCCTCACTTCGTTCGGAATGACGGCAGAGGAAGTCATTGCGAGCTTTTCGAGCAATTTTTTAATTCGAGCAGTATCATGCTTTAAATAAAAAGAATCTTCATTGCATTTAGAATGACCTTCGTTTAAAATTAGTATCGACCGTAGGGGAGAAACCTTTTTACTCGAAAAGCATTTGGTACTTGATTAGCAAGTTTCCTCACTTCGTTCGGAATGACGTTTGCGGGAAAGCTTTTGCAAGTTTCCTTCACTTCGTTCGGCATGAGGGCAGAGGAAGTCATTGCGAGCTTTTCGAGCAATCTTTTTATTTGAGCAACATCATGTTTTTCTGAAATAAAAGCCCATTCGAAAAGAACCGCGTTAATTAAAGCTCCTGTAAAATCTGAATATTGTTTCCACAGGTATCGTGTAGTACAGCAATTTTAACGGTGCCCATTTCAGTTGGAGTCATGCTAAACTCCACATCTAAATCTAACAACCTTTTATATTCTGCATCCAAGTCATCAACATAAAATTGATGGTGAGGAATGCCGGCAGCAAAAAGTGCTTTTTGATAAACCTTAGCCGGTTCAAAATGATTCGGTGCTGGTTCTAATAATAATTCAGTGCCTTCCGGATCTTCCGGAGAAACAACTGTTAACCATCGATTACCTTCCCCTAATGGAATATCATGTTTTACAATGAAGCCTAATTTTTTAGTGTAAAACTGCATGGCCTTTTCCTGATCAAGCACCATTACTCCTGTAATTTTAATTCTCATAACGCTAATACTTTATTCAAACTTAAAATAAAAAAAAGCTTCAATTTAATTGAAGCTTTTTTATTACTAAATATTTTCAAGCGATTAAAAACTCGCCGCCATTCCTTTAAATGCATTTAATCCGCACTCAAGAAAATCACTGTATTCTTTTACGTTTGGCTTATAACCAACCGGTCGATTTAATAATTTTTCATCCGGACTAATAATAGCATAATATGGCTGAGAATTATTTTTAAAATTCTCCGTTTGGAAAGTCGCCCATTTATCTCCTTTACGCTTTATTTTTTTGGTTTGACCGTAACTTGTTTTATAAAGAGTTTGCTCTTCTTTCGGCAGATCTTTTTTATCATCTACATAAAGAGATATTAAAACAAAATCTTCATTTAGCTTTTTAAATATTTCAGGTTTAACCCAGACATTTTCTTCCATCTTACGGCAATTCACACATGCCCAACCGGTAAAGTCTAACAAAACTGGCTTGTTAACCGATTTTGCATAAGCCATTCCCTGATCATAATCTTTATAACATTCTAAATCTAAAGGACAATTTGATTTCTTGTCGTAAATAGAATAAAACAAAGGAGGAGGGAAGCCGGATAATAAACTTCTATTTGCGTAATCGTTATTTTTTGAAAGTCCGGGTAACAAATAAATTACAAAAGCTAAAACTAAAGCACCAAAACCAATTCTTGGCAATCCGATTTTTGCTCCTTTCGAATCGTGCGGAAAACGAATTAATCCGAATAAATAAGCAGCTAATCCAAGACCAATTATAATCCATAAAGCAAAGAAAACTTCACGCTTTAAAATTCCCCATTCTTTTACTAAATCTGCATTCGATAAAAACTTCACAGCTAAAGCTAATTCTACAAAACCTAAAACAACTTTAACCGTATTCAACCAACCACCTGATTTTGGTAATGCCTGAAGCATATTCGGAAACAATGCAAAGATGGCGAACGGTATACCTAAAGCCAATCCGAATCCGCCCATACCTGCTGTTAATTGCATTGCGCCTCCGTCAGACGACATAGCACCTGCTAATAAAGAACCTAAAATAGGACCGGTACAACTAAAGGAAACTAAAGCTAAAGTTAAAGCCATAAAAAAGATTCCAATTAATCCACCAATATTACTTGCTGAATCTGCACGGTTAGCTATTGAGCTTGGTAGAGTAATTTCAAAATATCCAAAGAATGAAATAGCGAATACTACAAAAATTACAAAGAAGGCAACATTTAAATAGACATTAGTAGAAATGTCATTAAGTATTTCGGGATTTAAACTATCCAGAAAATGAAACGGAATACTTAAAATCACATAAATCAGAAAAATAAATAAACCGTATGTAACAGCATTCATTATTCCTTTTGTACGACTTTTATTACTCTTTGTAAAGAAAGAAACCGTTAAAGGAATCATTGGAAAAACACAAGGAGTTAATAAAGCGACCAATCCACCTAAAAATCCTAAAAAGAAAATATTAAAAATACCTTTTTCAGAAGTGCTTTCTTCAGCTTCTTCACCGCAATCATTTACCGGATTATCAAGATCAATATTTGGTTTTACTAATTCACCGCTTGTGGTTACAATATTATCATTGTCGATTAATAATTCTCCACCCAAATCTTCTTCACTTCCATCACCACTCAACTGAAATTCAAAATCAATTAATTCAGGCGGTAAGCAACGACCGGCATCACAGGTCATAAATTCTAATGTACCTTTTAATTGCTGATCTTTTCCGTCCGTTTTGACCGTACCGGCATATCTTAAATCTTTGGCGTATTTCTTTAAATACATATCAAAGATTTTATCCTGGCCTTCAACCATTTTCGAGCCCGATTCTTTCAATTCTTTACCGACAAAAACTAAATCTTCATTGGCTTCAAATTCGATGCTTGTAGGAACCGGTCCGCCATCTTCGATATCTCTTGAATACACATACCATCCATCATCAATAGTAGCATCGAAAAAGATGTCATAAACGCCATCCGATTTTTTAACCGATTTAATTTTCCAACTTACCGGATCTAAGATTCCGTCATTTCCTCCGGCAGCTAATCCGCCTCCACCTAATCCAAGATCTATTCCACCCGAATCATTATCTGTGCTATTATCTGCAATGGCATTATCACTGTCAGATGCATGATCATCTTCATCAGCAACCGAACCATCACCCTTTGGCTTAGTCAGCTTAAATTTAAATTCAACCTCCTCAGGAGGAAGACATTTCTCATCATCGCAGGTCATAAATTCAAGAAAGCCCTTTACAGTAGCACGAGGTTTTTTGACTTTAACCCGCTGAGTGAAAACAACTTTCTCTTTGAATTTCTTTACATTCATTTCGAAGACTTTATCATAGCCTTCGATAAATTTTCCATCTTCTTTAGTTCTTCCAACCAGCTCATATCTTGAAGCTTTTGGTTCGAAAGTGAAGGTTGTGGGAACGGGTCCGTCATCAGAAACATCCTGAGAATAGACATACCATCCTTTATCGATGGTAGCGGTGCTAATTAAATCGAATTCATCGTTTCCGACATATTCAGAGTCGAAAGACCATTCTACCGGCTCAAGAATTTGAGCATTGCTTTGGCCTGCTAAAAAGAGCAGGAGTATTAATAAGGTACTAAATCGCATTACTTTTATTTTATAATGTAAAATTACGATGTAAATTTTCTAAATTAAGTTAATCATCATTAAGCTACGTTAAGGGGCGACGAAGCCTTAGATTCTAATATTGCATTTAACAATAACAATCCGTCTTTATTGCCAAGTGCCTCTTCAGCGGCTCTTTCAGGGTGTGGCATCATACCAATAACATTACGATTTTCATTGCAAATACCGGCAATGTTCAGGCAACTGCCATTGGGGTTTCCAGCTGCATTTGCTTCACCTGCAGCATCTACATATCGAAATAAGATCTGATCATTTTTCTCCAAAGCAGCAAGGGTAGCATCATCGGCGAAAAATCGACCTTCACTATGGGCAATTGGGATTTTCAATACCGATCTTTCCTTCAGACCGGTAGTCATAGCGCTATTCGCCGAATCCACTCTTATAAAGACATTTTTACAGCTAAAGAGCTGATTGTCATTCTTTAACAAAGCACCAGGCAAAAGACCTGATTCACATAAAATCTGAAAGCCGTTACAAATACCAATTACACATCCACCCGAATGAGCAAAAGCAATCACTTCTTCCATTACAGGAGAAAAACGTGCTATTGCACCAGAACGCAGATAGTCTCCATAACTAAATCCACCCGGAAGAATAATAACATCTTCTTCAGGTTTCAAACCCTTCAGATCCTGATCTTTATGCCATAATTCGAGCACTTCTTTTCCTAAAACATTGCCACAAACATGTATTACGTCTTTATCGCAATTAGAGCCCGGAAAAATTACTACGCCAAATTTCATATGTCTTCTTTATATGATGTGTTGAAAGACTAAAATTACAGCGATTAATATGAAATGTAAAAGATTTGCGACAGGCATTTGCCGACTTTGAAAAAAGAAGACGGAATAAAAGAAAGATGCAACAACTGTGCACAGAATTAGTGCTTCATAATTCAGATTATTATGCAATAAACTAAAGGCTAACAGACCGATACTTAAAAGGCCAAGCAAAATTCTGAATTTGCGATGGAGTACGGTTAATTTAAATTTACGGTTATCGTTCAGGTAAATTAACAATGGCAAAATCAGAAGCAAACTGCCTGTTTTAATCCAAAATGCCATATTGAATTCGACGATATTTCCCGGATTATCATTTAAAAGAAAAAGAAAATCAGATGGCAGTTCAAAGAAAAACAGATAGCTTATATAAATGATATAGGGCGCAAGAATGCCAACAAGAATGATTAGCCAATAGCGCCAATAGAATGGACTTAAATATGCCATTACAGAAAATATCAAGATGCTTGAGATTTTGAAGGGGGTGTAAATCATTGATAATAAGGCAATCAGCAATCCAATATCAAAAGATTCAATCATCAGATCATCTTTTACTGCTGTTGTTAAAACCACCCTGATAAGATAAAGCAGGGGAAGGATGGAAAGGCAAGCCGGTGTGAAATAAAGGTAGGGTGACCAGACGGCTAATACGCTTATGAAGACCAAAGCACCAACGAAGTTGTAGGTGTTTACAAAACGAAACCGGTATAAGGTTTCATTGAAGACCATACCGCACCAAATGAAATATAAGATGAGTACACTGGTATAAATCCATTGCGGTAGTTGTATCCACTCGAATAAGCTTTGATATACGAATTGGTATATAGGTGCGGAGCTATATTCGATTATTTCGGGTGGATGGGTATAGAGTTTGAAAAACAATACCACTGCAATCAATACATTGACTGCCATCAATACGGGATTTGCACTTCTAAAGAGAGAAATCATAAATTAAACGGCACGTTTCGTTTTTAATGAAACGAGTAATTTGAATTGCTATTACTGCTTCAATTTCGGATCCATTGCATCTGTAAGACCTTCACCTAAAAGGTTAAAAATGGTAACGGTTACGAAAATTGCAAAACCAGGAATAATGGCTAACCACCAGGCTTCTGTTGCAGCTCTACTTTTTGATAATAATTTACCCCAGGTGATTGTATCGGCTGGTACACCAATACCCAGGAAGGATAAACTACTTTCTGTTAAGATTGCAGATGCAACACCGAAAGCAATCGAAATTAAAACCGGTGTTAAAGAGTTTGGAATTGCATGTTTGAAGATTATTCTTGCTCTGCTGAATCCCATTGCTTCAGCTGCTTCGATATATTCAAGACTTCTTACTCTTAATAATTCACCTCTGATGAAACGCGCTATACCCGTCCATCCTGTTAAACCGATGATGATCATCACCAGATAAATTGACGGTTTAAAAACGGCAATAACGGATAAGATTAAGAGTAATGTCGGTACTGAACGCAGTACTTCAATTAATCGCATTAATATAATATCTACAGCGATACTTACTTTTTTGCCGAAAAATGGTATTCCTTTTAGTAAGAAGGCGATAGCCTGAGGAATGAGCATTAAGACAAAAAAGAGAATAAAACTGAAGAAAATTTGCATCATGCCTGAAAAGGCTGACTTTGCAAAAGCATCTGAAATTGCAAGTCCTCTGGCCTGAAAGGCTATAAAGAAAGCAACAACAAAAAAGAGCAAAGTCAATATTACATTTCCTCTTGTGGTTTTAAGTTTATCATCACCATAGTAGCCGGCCAATGCACCTAATACAATGCCGATAAAGGCGGCAATAGACATAGATATAATACCAACAAGCATTGCAATTCGGGTTCCGTGAATCATGCCTGAAAGCACATCCCGACCTAAATCATCTGTTCCAAGCCAGTGTTTCCATCGCCATGATTTTACATTTTGATCTGCAAAAGGACCCACGAATTGTGCATTCGCAAAATCGGTAGATGCAGGTGAATAGGGAACAAGTGGAAAGATTACAGAATCGTAATCAACATTGCTCCATTTAATCACTTTTGCTAATTCAGGAGGCCAACTTGAAAGCCCCATACTAACCGCATAATCTTTAAAGATTGGGAAATAACTTTTCCCATCGATTTTACAATATATTGGTTTGTCGTTCGCAATGAAATCGGTTAATAAGCCGATGATCATAATCAGCGCTAAAATTCTTAAAGACCAAACCGCTAATCGGTTTTTCTTGAACTGTCGTTTAACAATAGCCCAATAGCTCTGGTCCAGCTGTTTTATTTCTTCTCTCGGTTGATTGGACATATTCGTTAAGCCTTTTTAGTAAATGAAATTCTTGGATCTACTATCGTATACATGATATCTGAAAATAGCATCCCGACTAAGGTTAGGATGGAAGAGAACATTACAATAGTATATAATAAAGGCCAGTCTCTGGCGTAAAGTGAGTTTAGAGCTAAAGTTCCCATTCCCGGAATAGAAAATATAAATTCCAAAATAAGTGAGCCACCAATCATAGCAGGAAAGAGGCTGGCAAACATGGTAATAATTGGAATTAAAGAATTTCTAAACGTGTGCTTCCAAACAATTTTATTATCTGAAAGTCCTTTTGCTTTTGCTGTTCGGATATAATCCTGACGGAATACATTTAATACACCACCACGCATTTGTCTCGAAAGAAATGCTAAACCTCCATAAGTCATACAAAATATTGGAAGGATTAAATGGTGAATCTGTAAACCTATTCGTTCGAAGAAACCCATTCCTTCCGTGATTTTTGCTAAACCAAATGAAGGAAATAAATTCATTCCGTATTCAGGACTGGTAAGAAACACAATTAATATTGTTGCGATCCAGAATCCCGGGAGTGAATATAAGATGAACAATCCGAGTGTCGATAAGCGATCAAAAGTACTGTCTTTATATACAGCGATATAAACACCTAAGGGAATAGAAATTAAATAAATTAAAAAGATGGCAATAGCATTAAGGCTGACCGTTATCCAAAGACCATCTCGTAACGTTGACCATACAGGACGTCCATCCTGAAGACTAACGCCAAAATCACCTCTTAAAAATCCGCCTTTAGTTCTGTTCGGATCATCAGTAGAACCAAACCAGGGTTTGTTTCCAAAAATCCATACATGGTACTGATTGTTTAATCCATACCAGTTTAATTTTGGGATGTATTTTGAGATCCAGGATTTTTCAGATTTCATTTTTTCGAAACTTCCTTTTAATCCTGTGATATCATCTTTTAATCCTTCCAGATAATTAATGTCTCGTACTTCTGCTATATAATTTCCATCCGCATCTTTTGGTGTTAACGCAGAATCGATAGGCATTGTAACTTTATCGGAAGAATTAATTTTATCGCCAATTAAATCAAGCTTTGCTTTAATTACATCAACATTTGTTTCTCGGTATAACTCATTTAAAGTTTCACGAATTGCTCTTGTTTTTTCGAAAGAGTAATCGTTTCGTTCAACGTCATATGAATTATATTCGAGATTTTTAAGGTCTTTGTAATAAGCTGAAACATTAGGCCAGCTTCCATATCTGGAAGAAAGATTTCCTAACATTTCTTTTTCATAGCGTCGCCCTACTTTATAAATCGTATCGGATTGAGATCGAGAGGAAAGACCGAAATAAAAAGTCGGTAAATCCATTCCCAGTTCTCTGGCTATTTCAAAATATTGCTTTTCCCCTGCTTGGCGGTCAGCTTGCGCTCCCGTATCTGCAGAGCCTAATCCGCCCTGCATTTTTAATTCTACCGGATCTCCGGGTGCAATTTTACTCAAACCAAAAATCATGAAACTAATCACAATTAAGGTTGGAATAAAAATGAGAATTCGTTTTAAAATATATTTAAACATACTCCTGCTCTATTCTTATTTAAAAATCTATTGAGCAGAACCAACCTGCGCACTTCCAAATGTTGGATTTAACATCCATTCTGTAACAGAATATCCCGGACGTGGAACATAAGCATTAGCATCATCAAAACGTTTATGGAAAGCTAATTTGTTTTTGTGTGCATTCAGGAAAATATAGGGAGCTTCATCATGAATGATTTGCTGCATTTTTTTGTACTGAGCTGTTCTCGAAGGCTCATCTAAGTTTACTCTTATATCTTCAATTAATTTATCTGTTTCAGCATTTCCAAAACCAACATAATTCGAACCGCCATTGTAGCTTTCTGTATGCCAGATTTGTTTTAAATCACCAAGTCCGGTTCCACCGGCCCAGCCGCTTACCATTAATTCAAATTTATGCGCCTTTGCTAAATCTGACATAACGGTAAATTCTCTTACCTGAACATCAATATCAATTCCGGCAACTTTTGCATTTTCTTTAAACATCAAAGCGATGTTTTCTCTTCTTGTATTTCCCTGATTGTAATAGATCGTTGCTTTAAATGGCGTCTTTTTACCATTAATCATTTTATCTAAAGTACCATCATTATCACTGTCTTTCCATCCTGCTTCTGCTAATAAAGATTTAGCTTTTTCTATATCGAAGCTATAAGGTGTAATGCTTTTGTTGTAGTAAGATTTGGATGGATGAACTGGTCCTACTGTTTCAAGACCATATCCATACATAATTACATCTCTGATCAATTTTTTGTCGATCAGGTAGTTTAATCCCTGACGTACTTTTCGATCATTAAATTTAGGGTCACGTGTGTTAATTGCGATATAATCATAAACCATATAATCCGGTGTATGAAGATTATATAAATTGTTAAAGCCTTTGTTCTTTTTAAGGTCTACGAAATCTTTTGCACGAATACTTCTCGCCAAATCAAGTTCTTCATCTTTCATTGCAGTAATTGCTGTTGTCCAGTCTTTGATGACAACGAACTCTAATTTTTCAGGTCCGGCAACAAAATTTTTGTCATCAATTTTATCTCCCCACCAATTAGCTTTGCGCTTTAAGGTAACATACTGACCTGTTTTCCATTCTTCGAAAGTGTAAGGCCCACATCCACCCACAAAACCATTTTCACGGGCAAATTTTTCAGAGTTAAAGCTATCTGCAAATTTTACGATATCGGCATTGTTTCTTAAAGACTCAGCTTGTTTCGGGTCGTTTAACTGGTCTAAGCTGAACTTACGCATCAATTTTCCAGGATCGTAGATGTATTCTGGATATACGTAATATCCGGTGAACTCTTCACCTAAGATGTATCTCGTATCTAATACTACTTCAAATTTTCTTGGGTTGGATGGATCAACATTGATCTCTTTTAAAAAGTCAAAATAAGATCTTAATGCTGCTGCATCTACTTTAGGGTTTTTCAAAGCTTTGATGGTGAATACATAATCGCTTGCCATTACAGGTGTGCCATTATCCCAAACTGCTTCGGGGCGGATTTCATAAGTATATGAAACACCACCTTTGAACTTACCTGATTCGATCAATTTCATTTCAGGGCGCGATTTTGCTAATGCACCATAAAGCTCATAAGTAACCGGATCGCTTCCTAACAAGCTCATAAAAACATTTCCTTCAATATAACTTGATGCTGCAGAGTTTGATAATAATGGGTTAATCTTATCCGGATCACCTAATTCATGCACACGAACTGTGTTGACTCCTGCCATTTTACTTTTTACCGGACCACTTGATCCATTGTCTCCACCGCCTCCGGTACAGGAAGAAAAAGAAATTCCTCCGACAACAAGAATAGCTGCTAATAGGTTGAAAATTTGAGCTTTATACATATTGAAAT
>JAHDHT010000045.1:5058-11074 GCA_020631175.1 Chitinophagales bacterium | reverse complement strand
ACAACAAGAATAGCTGCTAATAGGTTGAAAATTTGAGCTTTATACATATTGAAATGGTTTTATAATTTTTCAGGTTTAAAAAGGACTAATAGTACCTTAATAATACTAAAAGTTTAGGTTTTGATTGAATAACAAATATATCAAAATGTACCTGTTTTTCGTAAGGTGAGCCCAATTCCTGATTACATGCTCTGTGCATCAACAACAGCAATGGTTGCCATATTGACAATCTCTCTGATACTACTGCCCATCTGAAGCACGTGAACAGGTTTTTTTAGTCCCATTAATACGGGGCCGATTGCTTCTGCAGCTCCGAGACTTGCCAGCATTTTGTATGCGATATTGCCACTTGAAAGATTAGGGAAAATCAAGGTATTCACATCCATCCCAACTAACTCACTAAAAGGATAATTCTGTTCCAGTAATTGCTTGTTCAATGCAATATTGGCCTGAATCTCACCATCTACAATCAAGTGCGGCAAGCGTTCTTTTATTTTAGCAACTGCATTGCTTACTCTATTACTCAATTCGCCTCCGGTTGAACCGAAATTTGCATAAGAAAGCATCGCAATTCTTGGAGTGATGTTAAACTTGCGAATTTCCTGTGCCGTTAAAATTGCAATATCTACCAGGTCATCTTCGGAAGGATTAACATTCACAGTTGTATCTGCAAAAAATAAAGGTCCCCTTTTCGTAAGCATGATATACATCCCGGCAACTTTTCGTACTTCATCTCTTTTACCAATAATTTGTAATGCAGGTCGAATAGTATCCGGATAGGTTCTGGTTAAACCGGAAACCAGTGCATCAGCTTCTCCGGTTTCGACCATCATACATCCAAAGTAATTTCTTTCACGCATTACTTTTCGGGCAGCATCTAAAGTTACACCTTTGCGATTACGTTTTTCATAAAAAAGCTCACCATAGGCATAACGTTTGTCTTTTATTTTAGGATCTCTTGGGTCAATTAAACGGCAATCACTTAATTCTAAATTATATTCTTCGATTAATTGCAAAATCTTTTTTCTGTTGCCTAATAAAATCGGTTTTGCAATTCCTTCTTCTTTTACTATTTGAGCAGCCTTTAAAATTTTAATGTTTTCTGCTTCTGCAAAAATTAGTCGTTTCGGATTTTGTTTTGCCTTTATGGTCATTACTCTTTGAATCGGGTTTCCAATTCCAAGACGTTTATTTAATTCTAATTTATATCCTTCCCAATCTGTAATTTCAACCTGAGCAACTCCAGAATCCATTGCCGCTTTAGCGACTGCAGGTGCAATCTGACTTAACAATCTCGGATCGACCGGTTTGGGTATGATGTATTCATTTCCAAATTGTAAATTCTTTTGCTGATATGCAAGATTTACAATTTCCGGAACGGGTTCTTTGGTTAAAGCAGCTATTGCTTTTACTGCTGCATATTTCATTTCTTCATTAATTCCCGTAGCACGACAATCTAATGCACCTCTGAAAATATATGGGAAGCCTAATACATTGTTTACCTGATTCGGGTAGTCGGACCGTCCGGTAGCCATTATGGCATCTGGTCGGGCATCCATTACATCCGGATATGAAATTTCAGGATTGGGATTAGCCAAAGCAAAAACAATAGGCCGTTCGGCCATTCCTTTTACCATTTCTTTGCTGACAATATTTCCTACAGACAAACCTAAAAACACGTCAGCACCTTTCATAGCTTCAGCCATGTTTACTTCTTCATTCGAAGAAGCGAATAGTTGTTTAAATGGATCAAGATCTGTGCGGCGAACAGATACGAGTCCGTCTTTGTCGAACATTAAAACATTTTCTTTTTTAATGCCCATGTTCAGCCATAGCTTCATGCAGCTGATGGCGGCTGCTCCGGCTCCTGAAACCACCACTTTTACCTCTTCCATTTTTTTATTGGCAAGCTCCAATGCGTTAATTAAAGCTGCAGCCGATATGATGGCCGTTCCATGCTGGTCGTCGTGCATTACAGGAATATTTAATTCCTTTTTTAAGCGTTCTTCAATTTCAAAAGCTTCAGGTGCAGCAATGTCTTCAAGGTTTATGCCTCCGAAGGTGGGTTCAAGTGATTTTACAACTTTGATAAATTCTTCAACATCTTTTGTGTCGACTTCTATGTCGAAAACATCAATGTCTGCGTATATTTTAAACAGGATTCCCTTTCCTTCCATTACCGGTTTTGAAGCGGCAGCTCCAATATCACCTAAACCTAACACTGCCGTACCGTTACTTATTACACCAACTAAATTACCTTTAGCTGTGTATTTATAAACAGCAGACGGGTCGTCTGCTATTTCAAGACAGGGAAATGCAACGCCCGGACTATAGGCTAATGATAAATCCCGCTGAGTTTTGGTTGCCGTGCTTGGTATTACTTCTATTTTACCCGGCCTTCCTACATTGTGGTATTCAAGCGCGTCTTCTTTTCTGATCTTTTTTGCCATTACATTTAATTTTACGATTCAAAATATTCGTATTCGTAAATTTCTTTCTGTATAGTGGAGGCCATGCGACCGACAACTCCTGGTTCAACTGAGTAGGAGCTGCCCATGTCATAAATATTCTTTTCTTTTATTTCACCGTCTTCATTATAATGGTTTTCCAAATAACCTATATTCAAACCGTTTGAAGATTGTATTTGACGGACGGATGTTAATTGTCCTTTTTCATTATATTCATAATGCACTTCAACATCGTTGCTGTAAATTTCTTTGGCAATTTTACCTTCGGGAGTGTATTCCATTTCTCTCGAACTAAGTAAAGATCCACCCGGACTAAATTCTTTTGAAATTACAACCTGATTTTGATCATTGTACCAGTTTTGTCGGGTTCGGTGAAGGTCGCCGTATTCAAATAATTGATGTTCAATCATATTTTGATTGTCGTCGTATTTGTATAATTCACGACTGCTTTCATTCCCATCTTCTTCAACGATCTTTTCAATTAAGTTTCCGTTTCCGTCAAACTTTTCACCAATACTTCCTTCAGGCTCACCGTCTTCATCTTTTATATTCCAGAGTTTTTCGTTTTCTGAAAGTATGTTCAGGTTGAAAATGGAACTGCTTCCATCCTGATATTGAATTTCATATGATTTTAACTTGCCATCATCTGAATAAGCATTCAGTGTTGTTTCATTAATTTCATCTTCATCTAAAAAAGATGTGGCTTTAATTAATTGGCCTTTGTCGTTAAACTCATTTTCATAATAGGTTTCAAGCATTCCATCCGATCTCCATTCTTTATATAATGTACGCTTTCCATCTTTGTTGAAATGGATTTCTTCAGCCGGCCAGGAAGCTAATATTTCATTTTCTTCATTCGTCAGATGCGCCTGGACCAGAATTTTACTGATTGTCTTTTTTTCCATAGTTAAAATCAAAGTCAAATATAAAAAGAGCCGGTCTCATTATCTTTGCAAAGTGAACAGTTTATCAGAATGGTTTGAAGCACATATGTTGCCTTGTCATTTTAAGGCATGGACAGGTTGGGCTTGCCCGGGATGCGGCTTTCAACGATCTGTTCTTGCATTGCTAAAAGGTAACTTAATGGAATGTCTGGCTTTTTATCCGCCATTATTCCCAATGCTAATCCTGTTTGCAATGCTTTTACTCAATAATAAGGGGCCATTTCAATTTGGAACCCGTAGTATAAAAGTAATATTATATATCTGGATAGGAACCTTAATCTTCCAATTTGTACAACAGAATTTCCAGATTTTGTAGACTATTAACTTAAGCCAGTTTCTTCAACTCAACCTGAACAAAGTCCATCAATTCAGCTACATATTCTTTAGAGAAATTGAATTCAATTTCTGCTGCTGCGTAGATTTCACCGATCGTTTTTGTGTAGCCAAGTGATAATGCTTTTTGATAATTTTCAATCGCACGTTCCGGGTTTTCTTTATACTGTTTCCAGATCGCAATTGCTCCTAACTGAGCCATTGCATATTCTATATAATAGAAAGGTATTTCGAATATGTGCAATTGTCTTTGCCAGCTGATGCCAATCATGTCTTCATACTCCTGATAATCAACTACTCCGGTGGAAAAATTTTCATTGATTTTTATCCATGCTTCGCGTCGTTCATCGGCAGTATGTTCCGGATTATTATATATCCAGTGCTGAAATCCATCCACCATAGCCGTCCAAGGGAATGTGCCTATAATTTTTTCAAGATGCTCATGCTTGGCTCGTTTGAGTTCCTCTTCATTTTCAAAGAAAATATCCCAGTTATCGAGGGTAAGGAGTTCCATTGCCATACTGGCAAATTCAGCTACTTCAGATGGAACATGTTTGAAGGCATTTAACTCTAAATCTTTCATTAAGAAAGAATGTGTCGCGTGGCCACTCTCATGAATTATAGTTGTGATATCGCCAACTTTACCTACTGCATTCATATATATGAATGGGATATTACTTACCGGAAGCGGGTATAAAAATCCTCCCGGCGCTTTGTTTAAGCGGCTTTCAAGATCGAGATAACCTTTTTCATCCATTATGCGAACATATTCACCGAAAGGCTCATGTGTTTTGGCCAGTGTTTCAGCAGACTTGTCGGTTAACTCTTTTCCACCAGAAAACGGACGTAAGGGCTTGCGACCTAAAGGATCAACACTTCCATCCCAAGGGTGTAATTTCTCATATCCTAATTGTTCTTTGCGCTTTTCAGTAATTTCCTTACTCATCGGCACTATTACTTCACGGATGGAGTTGTGGAATTCAATACAATCAGCTTCCGTATAATCGAACCGGCCTAATTGTTTGAACATGTATTTAGTGAAATTTTCTTCTCCGGCATTAAGTGCAATCTGATGACGTAAATTTTTCATATCATCAAATACATCATCGAGATCTTTTACACTTTCTTTTCTACGATTGTACACCTTAACCCAGGCTTCTTTACGAAGCTCTCTGTTAGTGAAATCCATATAAGCCATCGCCTGTTGAATGGTAACTTCTTCTCCTTCCATTTCTACAGACATATCACCATTTATTTTGCTGAAACGGCTTGATAATTTGCTTAACTCCGCATAAATCGGAATGTTCTTTTCGTTGAATAGCTTTAATTCATTTTCTATAGATCGGAAATAGATAAAATACTTGTCTGTATTTAAAGCAGCATAGTTTGGATCATTTACCAGCTTCTCATTCAGTTTGTTTCGATAAGGCGCTACCCTTGGCATTATATTTTTATAATAATTATTGTAGCGTTCCGCGTGATCTTTATTGCTGGTGTCGCGTTGTTTGTTGATGTATATCCATGCCTGTCCTTCATAAACTTTTCCTTCCAGATTACTTCGGTCAATTAGCCATTGAGCTAATGCTTCAGGAGAGGAAATTTCGCGGTCAAGTAACTCTTCATAATGTGGAGCAATACTATTCCAGTCATCAATGTTAAAAGTAGAAGCTGTGCTATTCATATTTGTACATTTTATTGGGGTGTTGTAAAATATTTATTCTTCTTCTGAAGATGAATCTTCAGATTTACCTTCGAACTCTTTATAGTCTTTCTTGCGTTCGCTGATCATTGCCGATAACTCATGGTTTTGTAATAAGCGATACCACTTTATTACCTTTTTTATGTCGCTCACATAAACCCGTTCTTCATCATAATCAGGAAGGATTTTTATGAAGAATGCTTTTAAGTCATTAGATGATGACTTTGCTTCCGGGATTTCACTATCATTTTCTCCCATTTTCTCAAAAATATCGTACAATGGTTCAGAATCCAATTGCGTATATATTGAGATGTTTTCTAATAAAGTAAAATGATGTAATCGGCTTGAAACAAATTGTGTTTTTGCATCGATCAGTGATTTGACAATTAGTCCGTCAGGACGTTGATTTTGGATTTCGTAAAGTCCTGGTTTACCACCTATTGTAACAATCTTTTTATAATCTGCCATAATTCGAGTTAGCGCGCAAAGATAACAAATTTGAGGAATGGAAGGTTTAACAAGTTCAAGTGTCAAATGCAAGTATCAAGTACAAGGAAAATTCAAATATCAAG
>JAHDHT010000045.1:0-4958 GCA_020631175.1 Chitinophagales bacterium | reverse complement strand
AGAAATCGATTTTTATATGCTTTAGTGGAAGGATTGTATGCCCGGACCACACATGATTTTAAAAGAGGAACGTTCAGGGTAAGGGGTGATACCGTTGATGTTTTTCCTGCTTATGCTGATTATGCATTCCGTTTAACTTTTTTCGGAGATGAAATTGAGGAAATTGACAAAATAGATCCGATAAACGGACATAGTATTGAATCGGTTTCCAGTCTTGCTGTTTTTCCTGCAAATATGTATCTATCGCCCAAAGATATGTTGAATGATATCATTTTTGAAATTCAGGATGAATTAAAAGGTCAGGTAGATTATTTTGAAGATCAGCAAAAATTTATTGAAGCTAAAAGATTACATGAGCGTACGAATTTTGATTTGGAAATGATTCGGGAGTTGGGCTATTGTAATGGCATTGAGAATTACAGCCGTTATATGGACCGTCGTAATCCCGGTGATCGACCATTTTGTTTGCTTGATTATTTTCCGGAAGACTTTTTAATGGTGATAGACGAAAGTCATGTAACGGTCCCTCAGATTGGTGCAATGTACGGTGGTGATAGAAGCCGCAAATTAAATTTGGTCGATTATGGTTTCAGATTGCCATCTGCTTTAGATAACCGACCGTTAAACTTTGACGAGTTCAGAGGCATTGTCGGACAGACTATGTATGTAAGTGCTACACCCGGACCGTATGAACTTGAAAAGACAGAAGGAGTTATCGTTGAACAAATTGTTCGCCCAACAGGTTTATTAGATCCGCCAATATCAGTAAGACCAAGTTTAAATCAGATTGACGATTTAATTGGAGAAATAAATGGAAGGATTGAAGCAGAAGAAAGGGTATTAGTTACAACCCTTACTAAAAGAATGGCAGAAGAGTTAAGTAAATATTTAGGTCGTTTAAATATTAAGTGCCGTTATATTCATTCTGAAGTGGATACCTTAGAACGGGTTGAAATTTTGCGTGATTTAAGGCTTGGTGTTTTTGATGTTTTAATTGGGGTGAATTTATTAAGGGAAGGATTAGATTTACCTGAAGTTTCTTTAGTTGCAATTATGGATGCAGATAAAGAAGGATTTTTAAGAAATGAACGATCATTAATTCAGATTGCCGGTCGTGCTGCAAGAAACGTTAATGGTACCGTTATTATGTATGCCGATAAAATTACCGATTCTATGCAGCGGACTATCGACGACAATGAACGAAAGCGAGCAAAGCAGATGAAGTACAATGTCGAACATGGAATTACCCCTACAACCGTCAAAAAATCGAAAGATGAAGTATTTAAGCAAACTTCTGTTTTAGATATTAAAGGCGATCAACCTCAGACTTATTATGTTGAACCAACTGAAGAAAATATTGCAGCTGATCCGGTTGTTCAAATGATGACAAAAGATCAAATGCTAAAGCACATTGAAAGCACAAAAAAGAAAATGCAAAAAGCTGCAAAAGAATTAGACTTTATGGAAGCTGCGAGACTGAGAGATGAGATGTTTGCATTGAATAATGTATTGGGGGAAAAGTTTGGGTAACCCTCCATCCAACCAAAACCTCCTTCCATCCGTAAAACAATAAGCAAATGCAAGTAGGGCTAAGCAACTCGCATTGAGAATCTTGCATCTATTTATAGAATCGTTTTATGGGCAGAATACTTCTCATTTTCATGGCATTTATGACTTCTTTGAGCTTATCGGCTCAGGGAGAACTGAGCTTTTCTACGGAAAGAGGCTTTTTTAATGGTCCCATTAACCTTGAAATTACGACTGATTTACCGGCAGCATCAATTCTGTTTACAACTGATGGAACAGATCCACTGGTCTTTGGAACGCAGTATCAATCGGCTATTTCGATTAATACAACTACTACGGTTACTGCTCTGGCGATCAATAATACCGATACGCTCGATCAGGTAACGCATTCTTATTTTTATTATGATGACATCCTTACTCAAAGTGGCATTTTAGACACCTTTGATGTGGCTTTAAGCGATTCTGTATTGGCAGATGCCACTTTGCAAAATGATTTTCTGGCTTCCTTTAATCAGATTCCGACGGTTTCTATTGTGCTTCCGGAAGACAGTATGTTTGGTACCCAAAGGGGAATTTATGCCAACCCGATAGCGAATGGTCGTGACTGGGAGCGATTTACATCTTTTGAAATAATGAAACCGGTAGGCGATGATATTCAGGTCAACGCGGGTATTCGGATTCATGGCGCAACTACAAGAAATTACCGAAAGAAATCTTTCAGAATGTATTTTCGATCCGACTATGGTCCGGGGAGATTGAATTATGACCTGTATGATAATCCGGAAGCGACTGATCGATTTGATCATTTGGTTTTACATCAGGGCGGACATCAGGATACATTTGTAGGTTTTAGAAAAGAGAAAGCGACCTATTCTAAAAACAGATATGCGAATGAACTTTTGCTGGATATGGATCAGGTAACTTCCCATGGTCGGTATGCGCATCTTTTTATCAATGGATATTATTGGGGGCTTTACAATATACTTGAAAGACCTCGTGCTGAATTTTTTGAAGAGTATTTGGGAGGAGACGAAAATGATTATGATGTAGTAAAAGGTGAAAATTTAATTACACCAGAGTTTAGTGACGGAACAGGAGATTTTTGGAATGAAATGCTGACTGTGATAGAACAAGGCGTTGAAACAGATGCCGACCTAGAAGCAGTAAGCCAATATATTAATCTTGAAAGTTTTTTAGACTATATGATTTTATCTCAAACACTGGGCAACAGAGATTGGGACAATCACAACTGGATTGCTGCAAGAAATGCAAAGAAAAATGAACCTTTCATTTTTTTAAATTGGGATAGTGATGCCATCTGGGACGGAATAAACCGCGAAGATGATTTATCGGCTTTTCATTATTACAAGAATTATAAATATATGCCAACATGGATTCTGAGGCAATTACAGAGAGCTCCGGCTTTTCAATGTATGATGCAGGATCGCATAAATTTAAGATTAGAGAATAATGGTATTTTAAGTCCTGCTCATATGCAGAGCGTTTTCGATGAAATTAAATTTGAAATGCGTGATGCTATAAAAGGTGAAGCAGCAAGATGGGGTAATGTAAACTTTTTAAATCTTTATGAAGAAAGAAGTATTTATATAAGAGATACTTTCTTATTGTCACGAACAGATTCAGTACTTAACTTTTACGATCAGTATGAAGCCTATCAAAACGATTTTGATAAACCACAGTTTAGTTTTACGGGTGGATTTATTACTGCCGGGCAAACAGTTGATATTAATTCTAATGAAACTGTTTTTTATACTTTGGATGGAAGTGATCCTAAATCTGAAGATGGTGTTTCGTCAACAGCAAATATTTATGCTGCTCCAATCACTTTAAATAATACGACTGTTTTAAAAGCAAGGTCGGTAAGAAATATTCCGTTTTGTAATGTCGCAAAATATAAACCGGTAATGCAAAGCGGTTTGGCAAATAATGATTTGCTTAGTGCACATTTCGCTTCACGTGCCAATGATGGCATAATTGAAGACCGAAGTATGTGGAATATTTATGGCGGATCAATTGCAGCAACAGATACAATAACTGAACCATGGTGGGAAATCGACCTTCAGGAGACGGTCAACATAACGGATTTAAAAATTCATTCGCCAAATTGTTGTATTACAGGTCTAGGTCCGCATGTTATTTTTTTATCTGATAATCCTATTCCGGTAGGAACAGTAGCTCAAACTATAAGTCTGGCTGGAGTAACCGCTTTGTTTCAAACAGGGAATTGTGGCCAGCATTGTATTATTCCTGTTAATCAGCAGGCCCGATATATCCGGATTCAATCTACAGAAACAAATACTTCAATTAGATTGGCAGAAGTTGAAGTCTTTCAAAATAATTGCACAGAATGGAGTGTTTTAAGGGAAGCACATTATTACATAAATCAAAATTATGCTGATCTCATATTTAATGAAATTCATTACAACCCAACAGATTCAATTAATACAATTGATACTTTGGATGGAGATCAATATGAGTTTATAGAATTTTATAATAGTGGAAACACAAACATAGAATTATCCGGTTTATTTTTATCTGGAGGAATAGAATTTAACTTTCCGTTTGGATCCGTAATTGGGCCCGGTGCTTATCTTGTTCTTGCTGAAGATTCAATTTCTTTTATCGACCGTTATGGTTTTAGTCCTTTTGGAACCTACACAGGTAAATTGTCAAACGGAGGAGAAGAAATCGAATTGAGAAATCCGCTTGGAAGTTTAATCAATCAAATTAACTATGATGACGCTGCACCCTGGGTAATAGAACCGGACGGAACCGGCCCATCATTAGCATTATTACCAAATCAAAACAATATAAATGTAGCATCAGCATGGGCGGTTCAATTTGATCCGCTAACACCCGGCGAAGAAAATAATTTTTGTTTTCCTTTTGTAATAAATGATTTTGCCAATGATATTACTTGTAATGGTGAGGATGATGGTTTTATCATTTTAATTGCTTCAGGAGGAAATGCTCCTTTGACATATAATTGGTCGGATGGATCATCTACTGCTAATATTAGTAACTTATCAGCAGGAAATTATACGGTTCAAATTTCTGATGCATATAATTGTTCTGAAGGACGTAATTATACAATAACCGAACCTTCGCCATTAAGTGTTAGCGTGAATCAACAGAATGAAAGTGTTGCAGGTGCTAATGACGGTTCTGCTACTGCATCAGTTTCTGGTGCGAGTCCACCTTATTCTTATTTATGGTCAACCGGTGCTACAAGTACTTCAGTAAATAATTTAAGTCCGGGAAATTATACATTGGAAATAACTGACAATAATGACTGTGTAGAATTAATCAGTTTTGTCATCCTTCCGGGTAACCCTGCTTGTGCAGTTGTTAATGATTTATCTGTTTCTAATATTCAGGAAACAAGTGCCATTTTAATATGGACAGCAAAT
>JAHDHT010000323.1 GCA_020631175.1 Chitinophagales bacterium | reverse complement strand
TACCGGAATCCGGAGGGGTTCGAATCATACAAACAGCCCCGATTTCTTAAACCTTAATCTTATTTCTATTCCGCTTCTGCTCCTACCTCTCCATTTGAAGCTACTTCTTCAGAAACTTCCAAATCTTTCTCCGGCATCAAACGTGCCCGGATCTTCATTTCAATCTCATTTGCTAATTCAGGATTATCTTTCAAAAACGCTTTAACATTCTCACGCCCTTGTCCGATTTTACTTCCATCATAAGCATACCAGCTTCCGCTCTTTTCGATTACATCTACTTCAACTCCGAGATCAACGATTTCTCCCAATTTGGAAATTCCTTCACCATACATGATATCAAATTCCGTCATTCTAAATGGAGGCGCTACTTTGTTCTTCACGACTTTCACTCTCGTACGGTTACCGATCATATTGTTTTCACGATCTTTAATCTGACCGATTCTTCTGATATCTAATCTTACAGAAGCATAAAATTTCAAGGCATTACCACCCGTAGTTGTCTCCGGATTTCCGAACATTACACCGATCTTCTCACGAAGCTGGTTGATGAAGATGCAACAACATCCGGTCTTATTTATAGTACCGGTTAGCTTTCTTAATGCCTGGGACATTAATCTGGCCTGAAGACCCATTTTTGAATCTCCCATTTCGCCTTCGATTTCACCTCTTGGTACTAATGCAGCAACCGAATCGATTACTACTATATCAATCGCACCTGAACGAATAAGGTGATCGGCTATTTCTAAAGCCTGCTCCCCATTATCCGGCTGTGAAATCAATAAATTATCGATATCAACTCCCAAATTCTGAGCGTACATTTTATCAAAAGCATGCTCTGCATCAATAAAGGCAGCAATACCGCCCTGCTTATGTACCTGAGCAATTGCGTGAATCGCTAAGGTTGTTTTACCACTCGATTCAGGACCGTAGATTTCAACTACTCTTCCTTTAGGAATTCCTCCGATTCCGAGTGAAATATCTAAACCTAATGAGCCGGTTGAAATGGCTTCTACCGGTAATACTTTAGTATCGCCGAGCTTCATTACGGTTCCTTTACCGTATATCTTATCCAGTTTTGATACCGTCAGCTCAAGCGCTTTTAATTTTGCTTTTTGTTCTGTTGTGGCCATGGCATTTATTTTTAATTATTTATTGGTGTGCATTAACAATTAATGAAAACAACAGGCTGTTCAATAGCCATCGATTGTTCTATTAATCGTTGAACACAAAGGTAAGCAATTCTCTCAGTTATGCAAGCCAAAATTTTAAACATTGGGGTTTATTAACATCTGGCGGGAAGAATTAATTAAGAATGGGAAATGACGAATGACGAGTTCGGTCTTCATTTTGCACCACAAAAACGCTAAGGCGCAAGGTTGTTTTTACCATAAATCGGATTAGAATATAATGTAAAGATTTAATCCACCCTCAGTTCGCTGCGCTGGAACTCCCTCGAGAATATATTCTCTCACCCGCCGGCGGGACAGTTAAACAGAAATCTGATTACTAAGAACTAAGAAATCTTCCTACTTGCACCTTTTACCTTATACCTTGTACCTAACTCCTAAAAACTAAGCACCCGCTGAGAAGCACTCGCCTTCCCATCCGTCATCACCAACATAAACACTCCCGTCTCAGCAAGATCAAATTCAATACGATGCATGCCCGAGGCGTAATTTTTTATTGAAGCAATCGATTGCACCTTCCGTCCCGACATATCATATAAATCGAAAGCATAAGCCCCCTGCTCAACAAGCTCAAATTGAACCGCACTACTACCCGAAAACGGATTCGGACCCACCTTCATTTCCACTCCTTCCAATATATTATAAGCAGCAATATCAACGATCATGCTATCCACCTCGACAGTCATCATCCGAAAATTATTACAGCCAAAAGAAGTATTGGTACTTAAAGTAACGTTGTAGGTACCGGGTGCATCATAAGTATGTAAAGGAAACTGTTCCGAACTGAAATTTCCATCCCCGAAATCCCACACCCAGGTCTCAGGAATCGCCTGCGATCGATCTAAAAACTGAACCACACTTCCAGGCGCATCCACCTGACTCCATTGAAAATCCGTCACACAACAATTCTGTTGTAACTGCAACTCCACTTCCCAGATTGTTACATTATTATTTTCATTCGACTCCCAGAAAATAGAATCCGGATCAAATTCCGAAACCACATAATACTTACCATTACATTGATTATAACTGAATATTATTTCTTGTCCGGCCAAGGTTTGATTATATACATCCGAATATCCAACCGAAACTCCCTGAATATCAGCATTACATGCGTAAGGCCCACCGTGATATGCATTCGGTAAGTCAACGATATCTATATTTACAGAATCACTTTCACAAAAACCATTTGCCTCAGTACAAGCCAAAGTATTCTCTGCACAAAATGAAATTTTAACGCCTTCACCCACAACCGGCCACTCCCGTGGATCTTCACTTAAACCCTTTATTCTCAAAGTATTCTGCGCCCATTGATCAATATGCGGATGATCATGACCTAACTCCGCATGATGAAACATCGTGCCCGCCGGGAAATCCTGATGATCAACCGTAAATCCATCCAGCCTTTTATAAACACGCTGATAAACTAATTGCTGTGCAGGACTCCCATCATCGCAAATATCTAATATTTCTGCAGGTTCTTCACCGCAAAACCATTGTCCCGAACCTCTGAATTCAAGTGCACCATAACCAATATTTGAAGTCGCTGTTGTTACCCTTAACGTACCCACTTCCTCCGTATAACGGTTAGGGTCTGAGACGACAGAATATGGAATTACAATATCCGGTAATAAGAAGCAATTAGTTCCTCCATCCGGACAAGCACATCCAACCGTAACATTGGTATTACAAACCGGTAAAATCGGAATAAAAGGAGGTGCAGGATTATCGCCGAATTTCACCCACCAATCTAACAACTCCGCATCACCCGGATTATCACCAGCAACATTATCCGTAATACAAACCTGCCATAAACCTACGGCAAGCTGACCGTTATTCGCATTTCCTAAATTTTCATCCGGAAAATAAGAACCATTATAAGGATTCGTATTGGCCGCATTATCAATTCCACTCAAGGCATTTTGCGTAAAAACAGTGTAGTTCATATTCGCTCCAGCGCCGTTACCTTCACTGAGTAAAACCCGGTTCATACTCGGCGTTACCAGCTCAATATCAAGCTGACTCGTTTGATGATGCGTCAGATTTACCCCTACGTCAAGCAGACCAAACAAAGTATCAATTTGCGCAGGCCACAAAATCGGCACATTCAATGGAAAACACGTTTCCGTGCCATCATCAGCGATCGTACCTGTAACCCCACAATGAATCAAACCCGAATCATCACTGCAATCAACCTGAGCAAAAGCAGTTAGCGATACAAACAAAAATGCAATAAATAGAATTGGACGGTTCATATTATTCATAGCGCAAAAATAAGGCTAATTCGCTGTTAAATGTTAATTGCCCGCTCAAATGTTGCGCAAAAGAGCAA
>JAHDHT010000322.1:1878-3533 GCA_020631175.1 Chitinophagales bacterium | reverse complement strand
AACAACATTTTCATTTTATATAAAGATGAAATCCTTAAAGATGTAGCTGAAGCATCCGACCAGACAAATATTTCACAATTAGCGCAACCGGTAATGAAATACTATTTATGTTATCCCAAATTTTAATCATTTACTGAAATAAGCCTTTTATTATTCAGTTTAATATATAAACTATTCCAATGCAATTTACAGCAGCACAGATCGCATCTATCGTAGAAGGTGAAATTCAGGGAAATGCTGAAGAAACCATTAATCATCCCGCGAAAATTGAAGAAGGAAAACAAGGTAGTATTTGCTTTCTGATGAACCCTAAGTATGAAGAGCATATCTATTCTTCAGATGCTTCAGTTGTGATAATCGATAAAAAAATTGCATTAAAATCCGATGTGAAACCAACCTTAATCTGGGTTTCAGATGCCTACAGTTCCTTTACCAAATTGCTGCAGATGTACGAGCAAATGAAAAAGGAACAAAAAAAGCCCTACGAGAATCATGCGTCCGAATGGAAAGATAAAGTTGAAATGCATGCTTTTGTTTCGATCGGTGATCAATGTGAATTTGGCTCAGATGTTAAACTGAATGCAAATGTAACGATAGGAAACAAGGTTAAAATAGGCTCGAATACGGTGATATACCCCGGAGTAACTATTTATGATGATTGTGTCATTGGTGATAATTGTATTATTCATGCAAATACCGTTATTGGTTCTGATGGCTTTGGTTTTGCACCGCAATCAACCGGAGATTACGATAAAATTCCTCAACTTGGAAATGTTCTAATCGGTAACAGCGTTGAAATCGGTTCGAATGTCTCAATCGATCGGGCAACAATGGGTTCAACTATAATAGAAGATGGGGTAAAGCTTGATAATTTGATTCAGATTGCGCACAATGTTCGCATTAAAGCGAATACCGTTATTGCAGCTCAAACAGGGATTTCAGGAAGTACGACAATAGGTGAAAATTGCATGATTGGAGGGCAGGTTGGCTTTGTCGGGCATATCGAAATTGCCAATGGTTCCAAATTCCAGGCTCAAAGTGGAGTTGCTAAAAGTATTAAAGAACCGAATCTCGCATGGAATGATACTCCGGCTTTTGCTTATCGGGATGCTGTAAAAGCACAAATAATTTACAGGAAATTGCCATCTTTGAACAACCGAATCAATCAACTCGAAAAAGAACTTAAACGATTAAAATCCAATCTGGATGATCAAATATCAACAAACGATTAAAGAAGCTGTCAGCCTGCCGGGAGTAGGTCTACATACAGGAAAAAACGTAACCTTAACATTTCAGCCTGCTGAAGCTAATCATGGAATAAAATTTCAACGAATCGATCTGGAAAATCAACCTGTTATTAAAGCAGATTGTGATTTAGTAACAGACGTTTCACGAGGAACAACTTTAGAATTTGAAGGCGTAAAGATAGCAACCGTAGAACATGCATTGGCTGCAGTTGCCGGACTTGAAATTGATAATGTGTTAATTCAACTGGACAATGAAGAACTTCCAATAATGGATGGTTCTTCTAAACCTTTTGTAGATGCTTTATTAAAGGCGGGACTTGAAAAGCAAAATGAAATTCGGGAATACTTTGATTTAGAAGAGAACCTGGAATTTTATGATGAAGAAAAAAATGTAAAAATGATGGCATT
>JAHDHT010000322.1:0-1778 GCA_020631175.1 Chitinophagales bacterium | reverse complement strand
GTTGGAGATTTAGCATTGGTTGGAACACCGATAAAGGGTAAAATTATAGGGATGCGCCCCGGACATAAAACCAATGTCGAATTTGCCAAAAAAATTAAGGCGCATATTCGAGCTAAGAAAAAAGCAAGAAAAGCGCCTAAATATGATATGAATAAACCACCGGTTTATGGTTCAAAAGATATAATTAAGCTTCTTCCTCATGCTTCACCTATGTTGTTGGTAGATAAGGTAATTGAACTTAACGACAATCAGGTGGTAGCTGTTAAAAGTGTAACGTATAACGAACCCTTTTTTACAGGTCATTTCCCGGGTAATCCAATTATGCCTGGTGTTCTAATTGTAGAAGCTATGGCTCAAACGGGTGGGGTATTGGCTATGAGTATGATGGATGGAGATCCCGCTGATTATCTTACATATTTTATGCGGATCGAACAGGCAAGATTTAAAAACATGGTTGTTCCCGGTGATGTGTTGGTTTTTGATTTAAGATTATTAAGACCGATCAGAAGAGGAATCTGTGAAATGAAAGGAACGGCATACGTAGGAGATAAAGTAGCAACTGAAGCAATTCTTGTTGCACAAATCGCAAAGAAAAAAGAAGAATGAACCAAAACTTAGCATATATTCATCCACAGGCAAAAGTTGCCCGAAATGCAGTTATAGAACCTTTCGCATTTATTGATAAAAATGTAGAAATCGGACCTGGTTCCTGGATCGGACCGAATGCAGTAATTTTTGAAGGAACAAAAATAGGGTCAAATTGTAAAGTTTTTTCAGGTGCTGTTGTTGGGGCTATTCCACAAGATTTAAAATTTGACGGGGAAGAGACCACGGTGGAAATCGGTGATAATGTTGTTATTCGAGAATGTGTAACGATTAACAGAGGCACAGCTGCTAACGATAAAACAGTTATTGGAGATAATTGCCTGCTTATGGCTTATTCACATGTAGCGCATGATTGTGTTCTGGGAAATAATGTAATTCTTGCAAACAATGTAAACCTTGCCGGCCACATTGAAGTGGGAGACTATGCTATTTTTGAAGGATTAGCTGCTGTGCAGCAATTCATAAAAGTAGGTGAACATTCATTTATCTCCGGTGGGTCATTAGTACGAAAAGACGTACCTCCATTTGTAAAAGCAGCAAGAGAGCCATTAAGCTATGTAGGTATTAATTCTATCGGACTTCGAAGACGTGGTTTTGATAAACAAACGATCAATACAATACAGGATGTTTACAGATATTTGTTTGTTAAGGGTATCAGCACATCCAAAGCACTCGCTTTAATTGAAACTGAGATTCCGGTAAGTAAAGAAAGAGATTATATTCTAAGCTTTGTTCAGAATTCAGTAAGAGGAATTATGAAAGGATTTAACTCTATTCATGATAATCGACCTAAATAATCTTGGTAAACGATATAACTATCAGGTCATATTTAAAGGCTTGAATTATACATTTCAAAATCCCGGAACTTATGCTGTCTTAGGTTCAAACGGTTCGGGTAAGAGTACATTGTTGAAAATGATTTCAGGTTTCTTAAGCCCTTCAATTGGTGAATTAAGCTATACATCTGAAGACAAACAAATTAAACGTGATGATATCTTTAAAACTGTAAATTATGTTGCTCCATATATCGATCTGATAGAAGAATTTACATTAGATGAATTACTAAATTTTCATTTTAGTTTCAGAGAACCATTAGAGTCATTTAGTAAAAGCCAAATAATAGACTTATTGAATTTAAAAAGTACACGAAATAAAATGATTTCTAATTTTTC
>JAHDHT010000321.1 GCA_020631175.1 Chitinophagales bacterium | reverse complement strand
TAAAAACGGCAGGCTCATCCTTAGAGGGTACCGCCTTCATCCCTGTTGCGAAGATTTTCTTTACTTCGTTAAGCGATATAGTAAAGAATAAAAAATACTGATTTACTTAAACAAGGAAAAAGTAAATTTTTTAATCTATTATTTGTTAACCGAAAAATAGAATACTTTCTAAATTCATTAAAAGAAAATAAAATTCAATTCAAAAAATTACCACTAACAATAAAATTAATTTAACAAGCTGGTTAATTCAAATGAAAACATCATCGATGAAAGAAAATCTAAATAAGACGATTCAATTACTATTAATATCTATTCTTTTTAGTGCTTGTAATATAGGAGAAATAAATATTGATGATTATGGAATCTTTTCTTATCAAGATGATGAGACGGTAATTATCAACGGATTAATTGATTCGGAATTACCTGAATATTGGGATAATTATATTTCAGCCTTCCCCCAAACAAAAAGAATGATAATGAAAGATTGCCCCGGATCAACAGATGATATAGCAAACTGGGAAGTAGGGAGAAAAATTCATGATCAAGAAATTACAATACATTTACCATCAGAAGCTATAATTGCTTCTGGCGCTGTAGATCTATTTTTATCCGGAACAAATCGAAGCAGAGAAGCAGGAAGTCAAATTGGTGTTCATGCTTGGGAAGATGGAAATGGAAATCAAGCAACCGACTATCCCGAAGGGCATGAAGAACATCAAGGGGCAATAGATTATTATATTGATATTGGTTTTTCAAATGAGAACGCCGAAGATTTCTATTACTTCACTATAAATAGTGCTGCGGCTGATGATATTCACTGGATGACAAACGAAGAAATCGAACAATATCAGTTATTACAGTAAAACATTATTTCACTTTCAAGAAATTAAACGGATACGTCTTTTATAATCTCTTTATTATTTCATGTTAATGTATTAATGCCACTGAAATTCTATTTACATTGAATGATTTAATTTGATTTAAAAGTTCTACAAAATTCACCCTCAGAGCACTGCGTTTGCACTGGTCCTGCCGGCAGGACATTCTTTTCATATTAAACTGGAATTATTAATATCAATTTGAATCTTTGACTACCACAGCCAAACCCAAAGGCTCAGCTTAAATTTAAACTTACACTTAAGTTTAAAAAAAAGGGCAAGTCCCAACTGACTTGCCCTGCTCATTAATAGTGCCCATAATTAATACCTTCTTTTACTGATTCGGGATAAAAGAGTTTCTCTACTTATATATGTTTTTTATAATATGAATTGTGTTTTTGTTTAATAATAATCCGGTAAAAGTGAAACATAATGAAACAGACGCCATTTTGACGCGTTTAGTTACTTAAAACTGTCAATATGGCGTTTCATTATGGGTTTATATGCCATTTTTGAGCTCTTTTTACAAGATTTCAGCAATGGAATGGCATTTGACTATTTGTGGATAAATGACACAAAAATTATTTAATCAATAAATTTTAACAAATGTATTTAACAAAAAGAACCACAGACAAATCCATCCAAAATTTAATTAATGGATTATTCAATCATGATTTTAATGTAAACACCAATGGCTTAAATGTTTTTAAAAGCATCCCACCGGTGAACATAGCAGATCTTGAAAATGAATTTATCATTGAATTAGCCATTCCTGGTGTAGACAAGAAATCAGTGATCGTTGATATTGATGATCATACGCTTACAATCAGTCGTGAAAAAGAGGAAACTACAACAGAAGGGGAAACTGAAAAGACATTCACGAGAAAAGAATTCAATTTTGATACCTTTAAAAGAAGCTTTAGTATTCCTGAAACAGTTGATATTGCCGGGATTGAAGCGAAATTTAAAAACGGCATCTTAGCGATTACGCTTCCTAAAAAAGAAGAGGCAAAAGCGATCAAAAGAACAGTAAAAATTTCATAATAATAGGAATAGAGGACCTATAAAACCAAAAAACCTCCGCTCGTCAGCGGAGGTTTTTTATTTAATACTATGGCTACTGGTATTAATATCTTTGTATTACTTAGACTCTTGCATGTATTTATACAATACTACTTTGTTGAATAGCTGATAGTGTTCTAATAACCTGCCTTCATTCCAAAGCTTTCGCATTTCTGAGTAATAGTTTCTGTTATCTTCTGAAGATCGAAGCCATTGATCGAACTCCGTCTTTTCATTTTGATTTGCTGTATTCGAAAAGTGTTTAATAAATAAACTATAATTAATCATCGCTCGCTGTCTGTTTATCAAATTCATTCGTAATCGTTTTAAAGTCGTTGTATTAGTAAGAGTATCGTTTTTCAAAAAGGGTTGTATGTTCGATTAAAAAAAATGTATAACATAGAATTCAATATGTAGACTAATTGATTTTCAATGATATAATAAGTGCTTTAAATAAGCTTCCTTTAATGGAATTTTTTATCCCTGAATGATATTCTATCTTTACGCGCTTAAATTGCGATACCATGAATTCTATACAGGAAATACTCCAAAATGAGGTGAGTGCAGCGATATCAAAACTGTTTGATCAATCGTTGGATGCCGCTCAGGTAACGATACAAGAAACCCGTAAAGACTTTGACGGCGATCTGACCGTAGTCGTATTTCCGCTGTTGAGATATTCAAAGCTCTCTCCAGAAGCTACCGGTGAAAAATTGGGTGCTTTTCTGGAAGAAAATTGTGCGGATGTTACCGGATTCAACGTAGTAAAAGGATTTTTAAATCTAAATATCAGCGATACATACTGGATGAAACAATTAGCTTCGATACAGGCAGATAATGCTTTCGGTACCTTTCCTTCCAAACCCGAAAAAGTGGTGCTGGAATATTGCGGACCAAATACCAATAAGCCTTTACATTTCGGACATGTTCGAAATATGATGATTGGATTTGCTACTGCAAATATCTTATCGGCATATGGACATGAAGTACATAAAGTAAATATTCTGAATGATCGGGGTATTGCAATCTGTAAGTCCATGTTAGGATGGTTGAAATTTGCGGATGGAGAAACACCTGAGTCTTCTGGAAAGAAAGGCGATTATTTAGTGGCTGAATATTACGTTCGTTTCGAAAAAGAATACAAAGCAGAAGTGGCTGCTATGGAAGCAGATGGAAAAACAAAAGAGGAAGCAGAAGCAAATGCTCCTATTATGTTAGAAGCTCGTGAGATGTTACGAAAATGGGAAGCCGGTGAGGAGACCGTTCGTGCCTTATGGTCGAAAATGAATGGATGGGTTTATGAAGGATTTAATAATACCTATGAAAAAATCGGGGTTGATTTTGAAAAGAATTATTATGAATCTGAAACCTATGAATTAGGTAAAGCGATCGTTCAGGAAGGATTGGATAAAGAACTCTTTTTTAAAAAAGATGATGGATCGACCTGGGTAGATTTAACCGAGCAAAAATTAGATCATAAAATTTTATTACGATCTGATGGTACGTCTGTCTATTTAACACAGGATTTAGGAACAGCTCAGGAACGCGCTAAAGATTTTGGACTAGGGGAAGGAGATAAAAGTATTTATGTGGTTGCCGATGAACAGAATTATCACTTCAAAGTTTTAAAACACAC
>JAHDHT010000320.1 GCA_020631175.1 Chitinophagales bacterium | reverse complement strand
GCCGAAAGAACTAATAAAACTAAAAGCTATAATTTATTCCTAGATTTAATTGATATTGATGGATGTTTAGTTTAATCGATTCATCTGCATAGTTTAAATTTCTTTGCCATATCCATTGCGGACTTATTGCTAATGCAATCTTGTCATTAAAAGCATAACTCAATTCAAACCTCGAAGTTAAACCTATAGAAATATCATTCATATATTGATATGCCGGTTGATCCTGAATTTGAATTAATTCATTATTAATATCAAATGTTCTTCCTTCTTGTTTAATAGCAACATTTATTATTGGACCAATTCCAATTTTATACTTTAAATGTTCTCCACCATTTGTATAACCGGCAATTAAAGGGATGCTGATGGTTCTTAAATTATTAAAGTGAATGACTTCCTGATTTACAATAGCATCAACCATTAAATCACCGATTTGCGATTTAATCGTATCACCGGTTTCAGTATCGATCCAAACCTGATTTACCACATTAGATTTTAAAATCTGAATAGTATCCGTTCTATTAATATTTAATTTTAACCAAAGATCATTTAAAGAAATACCAGTCTCAATAAATAATTGATCATTTAAAACGGACCCAAAAGTTAAATTGTAATTACTTCCATAAAATGCCTCTGTGAATTTGTTTTTATCCTGAACATAATCTTCAAAACCATTTATTGGAGAAAAATTAGTGTTTGTCAAATTAAGTCCTGAACTAAAACCAGAATAAAAATTTAATTTATTTATTCTATTTGCGTTTCGGTTTATTGGGCTGATCTGAGATAATTCAGGAATGGTTCTCATTTCCTGCTTATTTATTGAAACATTTCTTTTTATTAATGGAATGATCTCTACGATTGATAAATTTGGGCTAGTTTCAGAAGATACAAATTCTACCGTTTGCTCCTTTATGTTTTTTAAAACCTTAAATGTATTTATTGTAGGATTTTCAACTATATATTCATTTGCCCTATCTTTTAAATTAGGAGTAGATTGAATGCCACTTCTTGTCTTTACAATTGAAGTCATATTTACTGACTTGTTTTTGTCTGAAGGAAATTCGATACTTTGTTTTTGTATTTCTTGATTAGAAATTACTTTTTCTTTTTTGTTTTTGATGGTGTTGCTTTTTCTATTGCTTTTCAGATTTTTTGTAATAGGGGTTTTCAAATTATTTTCTTCTATTGTCTTTTTTTCAGAATTATGATTTCTATCTAAATCAATAGTAGCTTTTACAGTCTCTGTTATTTCTTCATTAGATGCTGTTATCGACTCTTTTAAAGGGCTGTCAGAAATCAAATTTTTACTTTTCGTAGAATTTTTTTGTTCTGCCAAAATACTTTGAGCTGAATACTCGACGGTATTTTTTGAAGCATTAGAATAATTATAAGCGAAATAGCTTGCTGTTCCTGATAAGAATAAAATTAGAGCTCCGAATAAATACCACTTAGGTGGAAAAGGCCATGCTTTTTCGGGTTGACTTTGATCAAGTTCCTCTTCAATGGAATCCCAAAGAGACTGTTCATCCAGGTTTGATTCCGGAATGTTCAGATTTTGCAGTCTTTTTTGTATATCTTTTTCCATTGATTTAATTTTTAATATTTCGTTTCAGCGTTTTTACTTCAGCTCTTGTTTCCGCTTTCTCCGGGAAAGTTTTTTTTACCCATTCTCTTGCTCTTGATAATCGCTTTCTTGATAAGGCCGGATTAATTTTTAGTAATGAAGCAATTTCATCATGACTATATCCTTCGATTAAGAATAGATTAAAGACACTATAATAGTCCGGAGGCATTTTTTTCAGAACTGCTAGTAATTGCTCATCATTTAAACGATTAACAATTTGCGGGATATATAGAATATCCGTTTCATTTAGTTCTTCCTTGATTACCAGTTTTGAAATCACCCGTTCATTAAAATTCAAACAAGTATTAATTACAATTTTACTGCTCCATGATTTTATTGATGCCCGTTTTTCATCAAATGTATTTAACGATTTAAATATTTTCACAAAACTTTCCTGCAACACATCTTTCACATATGAAGTATCGCTTAAGTAGCGCAATGCGATAACCTTTAGATAGGGTAGTAAAATTTTATAAAGCTGTTTTTGAGCAGCTCTTTTATTTTTCTTGCAATCGTTTAATATGTTCGGATCTATCTTCAAATTGAAATTAAAAAATTGAAAAAAGCATTCCGGAATTTTCCGGAATGCTTAACACTGTATTGGTATCAATAATTTATGGTATGGTATAAGAGAAAACTACATAACAACCGTTTGCATCACCTATGCCGACTGTATACGTTTCTCCACTTGTTAAATCATTTATAGTATCACCGATTCCACCTTCATACCATTCATAAAAATATGGAGCAGTGCCACCGGATGGGATAGCTGTTAAACTGTTGTTATTTGAATTGTAAACGAAATCAATAAAAATATCTGAACAATCTCCGCTTACATTAACATATTGCGAAGCGGTGTACGCACAACCGTTAGCGTCTTCAACAGTAACAGTATAGTTTCCTGTTATAGTAGCAGTAATTATTTGCGTTGTTTCACCTGTCGACCAGGAATAAATATATGGAGTAACACCGCCATAAACATTTGCAGTTAAATCGTATCCGTTCATAATAATTTCAGCAGCAAAATCATTACAATTTGAAGATCCACTTACTGTAACATAAATACTTTCCTCTGCTACACAACCATTAGCATCAATTACCCAAACAGTATATTCTCCGCTGTCTGTAACGGTTAGGTTATCACTTACAGAAGGTCCTGACCATTCATAAAGAATTAATCCTTGTCCACCTGATACAGTAGCAGTAATTACATTGTTGTATTCATCAAAAGAAAGATTTACTGAGAAATCATCACAATCATTTGAACCATCTACAATTACATTGATTGTTTCTTCAATAGTACATCCATTGTTATCAATTACCCAAACAGTAAAATCTCCACTTTCTGTAACCGTCAGCACATCACTAACAGAAGGACCATTCCATTCATATAAATAGGGAGCCGTACCACCGGAGACTGTCGCTGTAATATCATTCGTAGTAGCATCAAACGACAAGCTAACACTCAAGTCACTACAAGGGTCTGTATTGTTTTCGGTGTATGTATATGTAAATTCAGCCACACATCCGTCTGCATCTGTAACGGTTACCGTGTAATCACCACTTTCAGGAACTTCGATACTGGCTGTAGATTGACCATTTGACCAATCATAAGCAAATGGGGAAGATCCGCCACTTGGGATAGCATTTAATTGCGCACCGGCGGCTTCTGTAATTTCAACCGATAAATCGCATAAAACTACTACCGGGTTCGGATCATCTTCATCTATTGTTGTTTGATCCACATTTTCTTTCTCACAAGCTGATAAGAATACCATTCCAAATAAGAAAGCTATAAATCCTAATCTAAATTTCATTTTATTGTATTTTTTAAATGTAAATAAATGGGGTCACTTCGAATTGACGTACATTAGGAATACACAGTAAAGAGGGGATATGTGACAGTTTATTTTGGGTGGATGGCGTTTTGCTTCGAAATTGTACAGTAGATGACCCTT
>JAHDHT010000319.1 GCA_020631175.1 Chitinophagales bacterium | reverse complement strand
ATTGAAGTGTTTCATAATATTTATTGATTTAAAGCTTCTTTATATTCCGGTAAAACAGATTCGAATTTTGCAATGGCTTCTTCAAGCGAACAATCTAAGCGACCTCCACTTGCATTCCGGTGACCTCCACCGTTAAAATGAGCTCTTGCAATTTCATTTACTGATAATTCACCTTTAGATCGAAATGAAAATTTAATTTTCCCCTGATCCTCTTTCATTAAAACCGACATATTTACATTGGAAATACTTAATCCCTGATTGACCAATCCTTCCATATCACCTTTTCGAACATTAAAGCGATGCATGTCGCTGGTCGAAAGGGCAATTAATGCCGTTTTATATTCTTTATAAACTTTCATTTTTCTTGAAAGACTATAGCCCCAGAAGCGCAGTCTGCTTTCTGTATGCGAATTGAAAATTTTATCATTGGCAAACTCCACATCTGCTCCTGCTTCCAATAAATCAGCCACAATACGATGAACTTTCGGACTTACAGAAAAAGAGAATTTACCTGTATCTGTCAAGATACCCATGTACAAACTATCCGCTACTTTTTTATCTAGATGCTTAAGCAGATCAACCTGATCGGCGAATTCATAAACTAATTGTGCTGTTGAACTGGCTGAAGTATCAGATAACATAAAATCGACCTGTACGTCGGGTTGAAGATGATGATCGATCAATACTTTCTTTGAATCATGTTCTTCGATAACTGAACCGATAGGGCCACATCGTCTGATCGTATTAAAATCAAGCATAAAAACAACCTCGCTGTTTTCAATTAAAGCACTGGCTTCATCCATTTTTTGCTCAGCATTAATAATGGAATCATTTCCTTCCAGATACTTCAGAAAGTCAGGAAAATCATTTGGAACGATAACCTGCGCTTTCATTCCACTGTTTTCCAGAAGATGTTTTAGTCCCATCGAAGAACCAATAGCATCGCCATCAGGATTTTGATGACAAACTATACTGACTTGATTGGTGCTTTGTAAAAATGATTTTAATTCGACGGCATTCATTATCGGGCACAAATGTCAGAAAATATTATCTATTCCAATAAATTTTAGGCTGCATTTGGCTGTTTAATCTACAAAATGAACAGATTTATGCCTTCTAATTCAATAATTGTTTGCTTCATTGATATCAATGCCTATTTTTGCGCAAAAATTTAAACAAATGGCAGGCAATAAAACCTTAACCATGATCAAACCGGATGCAGTGAAAAAGAATGCAATCGGAGGAATTTTAAAAATGATCAACGATGCTGGATTCACGATCCACGCAATGAAGTATACACAATTAACGAAGGCTCAGGCTGAGCTTTTCTATGAAGTACACAAAGAACGTCCATTCTATGGTGAATTGACAGAGTTTATGTCTTCAGGACCGATCGTAGCTGCGATTTTGGAGAAAGACAATGCAGTTGAAGACTTCAGAAAATTAATTGGTGCGACTAACCCGGCTGAAGCTGCGGAAGGAACAATTCGTAAGATCTATGCTTCAAGTATTGGCGAAAATGCGGTGCATGGCTCTGATAGCGATGAAAATGCAAAAATCGAAGGCGACTTTCATTTCAGCGCCTGCGAACGTTTTTAAAGAAAACGAAAGATAAATATATTGGTTAAAGTCACTCTGAGTTCTTGGAGTGGCTTTTTTTTTGAGATCACTTCGCTTCGAGATCGCCTTCGGCTGCGAGAGTCGAGACAGTCTAGGCCTAAAAATCCCTCCTTGAGGAGGGTTGTAATGCTCCAAGAGCAATGCGATTGGCGAAGCATTACTGGGAAGGTGTAAATTAGCAAAAAAAAAGCAGCCGTTCCAAAAAGGAAGGCTGCTCCGAATATTTTAAATCAAATTTACTAGAAATCGATTTCTGTAAACTGACCGGATACTTGAATTGATCCACCGCCTGCTTCTGGTAGATTAACATTAAATGAACCAGTTACATACTTACAGTCTGCGTCATTTTCAAAGGTACTGAAAGTAACAGCTCCGCTCGAACCGGCTAACTGTGAAGTGTAAACGGTTCCTGAAGGATCTGTATACTGAACTATAGTCATTGCTCCTACATCATATGTTCCGGCAGCATAGGTTGCCTGAGAAATGCTAATTGATGAGAAATCGCTGGATACAGTTCCTGAAATATTGAGTAAACCACCAACTTCCTGCGCACTTACAATATCTGCAACGGCATTGTTTCCGTCCGCTGTGAGGCTTAAGGTATTACTAAATACAGTAGGGCATTCATTTATAGTCGGACAATCAGGGCAAACACCACCGCAATCGATACCTGTTTCATCCTGGTTTTGAACGCCGTCAAAGCAATTGGCTACTGCTCCGCAAGCCGGACAAGGTCCACCGCAATCGATACCTGTTTCACCTTGGTTTTGTTCGCCATCATCACAGGTAGGATCATCTTTACATCCTACTGCAAGAACTAATGAGAACGCCATAAAAAACATAAAAAGCTGTCTGAATTTCATAAATGGTTATTTTTTGCGCCTAAAGATATAATATTTTGATGTTCTGAAGGCTTTGCTGCCTTTTAATTTAGTCGGATGCATATCTTGGCATTGTTTTTTGACTCATTATAAAAAGTAAAACTTGAAACAAGTCATTTTTATTATCTCGCTATGTGTAATTTCTATTGCAGGAAACGCACAATTAGTTGCGCCGGATGCCCCTGATTATTACAGAAAAACTGCTTTTAATTTAGCACCTGAAGATGCTCCAAAGGTGGCTTATAAATATCACCCCGGTGAAGTTTTGATAAAGGGAGGATTGCGCATTAAAGGTCAGATTAAATTTGAAGATCTAAACGGATTTGAACCGCATTTAAGCGTTAAAGCGGAAGGAAGTAAAAAGAAAAAGAAGATAGCCTGGTCGATGATTCGAAGGCTTGCTTTGCTAAATGAATCTGCTCCATTATTGCTGGAAACGGATTCTGTTATTTATGAATGGCTCGATGATAAAGGTGATTTATTCAGAATTGTTCGTTCTGATGAAATTCAGCTATACGATAACTTGTATGTAATCAATGAAGATTTTGTGGTCATTCCAAATTATCGCTTAATGGCTTATGACGATTACGATGGATATAAAACGATCCGACGTTCCGAAGACTTAAAAGGTTATACAAGATCGAATCCGTATTTATTAAATGCCTTAAGCCTGACCGGTCGCACTCAGATAAATGATCCCTATGCCTTGGTTGATTTGATCGATCTTTATTTTAATCAAAACATTGCAGAGCATTTTAATTGGGATTCTATGCGGGTCCACTTAAAAGATGGAGACATTTTTACAGGACGTGGTGTTGCTCAGGTTACTGATTTCGACCGGGCAAGAAATACAAATCCTTTTGCAGTGTTACATTTTTATAATGAAGACAACGATATGTATAGGATATACAATCACAGAGACATAGATAAAATCGTTTTATCTGATGAACGCGTCTTAAAACCTGTTGCTTATAATAAATACAATATCTTTTGTTGGGCGGAAGAGTGGAATTTTAAAGAAGAAACTTTTTGGGTAACGAAAAAATATATTCCTAATCCTGATTTCTTTTGGAGGTTTTATAATTCGGTGGGAGAGGA
>JAHDHT010000318.1 GCA_020631175.1 Chitinophagales bacterium | reverse complement strand
TCAGGATGAGCTTCGCTCACTTCTAAAATTTACCTATCTTAGAATCGATGCTATTTAGTTCAATGGTTGAAAGCTTTGTGATGGCGGTTCGTGAATTAACCGTTAACAAACTACGTACCTTCTTATCTCTTACAGGTATTACGATTGGTATCTTTTGTATTATCGCTGTTCTTTCGGTAATCGACAGTTTCGAAGTTAAAATCAGAAATACCTTTTCCAGACTTGGAAGCGATGTTATTTATGTAAGCAAATTCCCATGGGCCGAAGACCCGGATGCAAACTGGTGGAAATATAATCGTCGGCCAGATCCGAACTACGATGATTTTGAATACATAAAAGATAATGTAGTAACGGCTTCAGCGGTTTCATTTGCTAAGAGTAAGCGAATGAAAGAAATTAAATTCGCCAATCAGTCTATTACTGATATAAGCATGTTCGGACCAACGCATGATTTTGATGCGATCTGGCAATTTGATTATAGCTCAGGAAGGTATTTTACTGAAAAAGAATCGCATATCGGCGCAGACATCGCCTTGTTAGGCGCAACCGTTGCCGAAGAATTATTTGGAGGTGCCGATCCGATTGGAAGAAAAATAAAAGCAGACGGACGTTCACTAACTGTGATTGGTGTTTTAGCCAAAGAAGGTGAAAACATGATGGGTGATGGCTGGGATGATAATATTATCGTGCCCTATAATAACATGAAGAAATATATAAACTTCAGAAATCTTCAGGGTGGATTAATAAATGTAGCACCTGCATCAGGAATTTCATTAGAACGATTAAAATCAGATATACGATTAGCATTACGTTCAGGCAGAAGATTACGACCCGGTGAAGAAGATAACTTTGCTTTAAACCAGTTAAGTATTCTTTCTGGTTTGTTAGACCAGGTATTTAAAGTCATCAACATTGCCGGATGGATTATCGGTGGTTTTTCAATTTTAGTAGGCGGATTTGGTATCGCAAATATTATGTTCGTTTCTGTTCGGGAACGCACAAAAATTATCGGTATCAAAAAATCATTAGGTGCAAAACCATATATGATTTTGTCTGAATTTTTAATTGAAGCCATTGTTCTTTGCATCATCGGCGGACTAACCGGAGTCTTATCTGTTTTTGTTTTAAGCCGCTTAATGGCTTACTTAAATCCTGATTACAAATTTGATCTATATCTTAATAATCTTTTTCTTGCCGTCGGACTTAGCATTGCCATTGGTTTAATTTCAGGATTTTTACCTGCCTTAAGAGCTGCCGCCATGAATCCCGTAGATGCTATTCGGGGGAAATAATGGCGAATTAGACGCCAATTAAGAGGCGATTAAAATCGCCTCTACTGTATTACTAATTTCCCGTTTGTATTTATTTCATCGCCGGTAAACTGATAATAATAAATACCTTTCGGCCAGTCTTCAGCATTCCACTGTATTTGATGCAAGCCTTCCGTAAATAATCCACTGGCAGCTTCATGGATTAAATTTCCCTGTAGATCATAAATAGTTAAATTGATTTCCTGCGTTTTATTTAATACAAAGTTAAATTGCGTTTGAACAGAAAATGGATTAGGATAAACTTCAAATCCAGCCGATAAAAATTCTTCTTCTATACTTACCGGTTGCCCTACTGTAATGTAACTGTTCTTTGTTTCATTGTCAGAACCCGCTTCATTAGTAGCTGTTAAACTTACATTATAAGTTCCAGGATTCGCAAATGTTACCACCGGATTTTGCTCCGTTGAACTGGCAGGATTCCCGCTTTGGAAAGTCCATGACCATTCGGTCGGACTGTTATTAGATTCATCCGTAAAGTTGACCGTTAGTGAGGCCGGACCATTTGTAGTGTTCGCTGAAAAATCGGCCTGAGGTGTTTGCCAGTTTCTTTGTCCCTGCATATACCAAACCGGCCATGCAGCATCATTAAAATAAATGTAAGGATTACCTGAAGCAGAAATTTTATCCGTCCCGATCGGAATTGCTCCTACTATAAATTGCCCATTGTAAAAATCAGAGAATGCAATCGCATCATCGAGCGCAGAATAGGTTGGATAGGCAATTATATTATTCGTTTGATAAATAGCATTCGACTCACCGGTATTCAAATTTGCCGCCATAACATATTCTTCATCTGAACTGCTATCCAGTAAATCAAAAGTTATGATGTACGGACTATTTTTTGAGAAACTGGCATTACCAATACTTATGTTATTTGGTTGTGGTGGAAATAATTTAAATATATTTCCATCCCCAAAATTATTACTGCCTTTATTCCAAACTCTTACAATACCAATATCCCAAACACCAACTTGAGAACCTCCTGTAGTATTTACCAAGTTAAATGCATCGTACATTAAATATTCACCCAGCGGATCGAATTCAATTGCATCGGCATATTCAGGAGCTCCACCGGTACTACCATCTGAAGAAGTACTTGGATTGGTTAATGTGAAAGTCTGAGAATTATCGGTTGTGAAAATTGTAACCGCATTTGTTTGATTAGCAGTAAGGGCTGCCAGTAAGAATCCATCTCTAGAGATAGCTACTTTTCTCCAGTTTCCATCATTGGTTAAAGCCTGAGCAGAAGCAGCCGGATCACTATAATTTAAATCGGTGATATAAATATTATTATCGGATCCGACAAATACACAAATACTTCCATCATCAACAATTGAAGGTTTTGCAAAAGCTGTTCCATTAGAAACTTGCTTAAAGGTACCAGCTGTTACATTGTAATCATAAAACGTTTCGGTTTGATTGTTTCCGTACTTCTCTGCAACCACTATGTGCTCCGTTCCGCTAAGCGTCGGAAGATCGCCACCTGAAGTGGTTCCTCCCCCACCCGGATCAATATTACCACTACCCACAATGCCTACCTGATCAAAAGCTGAAGCAGCTGCATTGGCAACATTGCTGTCGAAAAGATCATTCGATGATTGAATAATTGCAGCGCGACAATCTACGAATTGAGAAGATTGTGTTAAATAATTATTTAAAGCGTGGTAATAAACTTGTTCTGCAGTATTTCTCCCTACCTGACTGGCAAAAAGAAAACAAGCACGATTCGGTATTCCACTATTCACGTGAACCCCACCGTTATCCTGATTTGAATTTAATTGCAGATACTGATTCATGTGTGCAGGTTGATATCCGGCCTGACTGATACTATTCGCACCGTTATTCGGATTTTGCATATCCCGCATAGCGCCAGTTGGGAAGAATGATGGATTAGCAACATCTTCAGCTAATTGCCAGTCATCTCTGTCGACCATTGCACCAAAAACATCTGCAAATGATTCATTTAATGCACCCGGTTGAAACTGATAGACAAGATTCGCAGTATTTTGAATTACACCATGCGTCATTTCATGCGCTGCTACATCAAGTGCTTTTGGCAATTGGATAAATTGCTGATTTCCGTTGCCATAAAACATTGCTGTTCCGTTCCAGAAGGCATTATCAAAACCACCTCCACTCGGTGCAGCTACATTAATTACTGACCAGATCGTACCGCCATTACCGTCTAAGGCATTTCGGTTAAAGGTATTTCGAAAATAATCGTAACAAACGCCTGCGTTATAGTGCGCAGAGACTGCTGTAGGATTATTCCAGCTGTTGTT